>JABMOK010000062.1 GCA_013204155.1 Pseudohongiella sp.
ACCGGCTCATCTTTCCCCTGGGTCACAAGTTGCGCCATCCCGGGCGTCATGCCGAGCAGTTCGAACAATGCCTTAATTGCCGGCAGATTCCATTCCTTGGGCTGCTCGAGGTGTTTAAAGCGGATTAATTCGTCCATGTCGGTTGCCGCGAGCAGCTGCAGCGCGGTGGCATCGAACTTTTTGCCCGGGATGGAGAGCACGATGTCTCCCGAGTAAACCAGCGTGGCTAAAATAACGGTTACCCATTCGGGCTCGAGCCTTCCGCTGCCTGGGTTCATGTATTCCAGCCCATGATCATCCTGAATGATTTCGCTACGGTTCACCACCTGACCGTGCCCTTTAGCCTTGATGGTATCGAGGATGAATTTGCTGTACTTCGACTTATATGGATCGACTTTTTCACCATCAAGCAGCTCTAGCGCATCCAACACAGCAGTGGCCTGCTTGGTACGGTTTTGCCCGGCGATGGCTCGCAGAGCATCCAAAGCTGCTTGTGCTCGGTTGCTCCCGGTAATCAATACAGAGAAGAACGGGTAGTCCGGTGACTGGTTTTCAAAATTAGGAGCAAGACAGACACCCGCAATGGCATTAATCAAATCACGAAAGTTGATGGTTTCATTGGGAGACAATCCAGATATATCCCGGATGGACTTGCCTTTGGCCCACTCGGTCAAGGACTTGGAACGTCCCTGGTATGTAACTTCAAAGCTATCGGTCATATGCTTTTGGAGCCACTGGACCAGGTCCTTTAAAAAACCGTTGGCCTTTGCTTCATATGTTGCCTTGGCGTGGCCTGATGATGTTGCGGCAAGATCCAGAGCCGCTGCATAGCTTTTAAGTGCAGTTTGAAATTCTTTGTCCGCGTTATTCAGCCGGAAAAATACCTCGTCACTTAATTTTTCATCCTTAAACCGAGGGGGGTCATTTGGCTGGATAAAATAGATGTAAAAATCACGTTGCGGCACGGCGGTAGATCGCTCATTGGGCGCGCCGTAAAACAAATAGCCCGTGCGAGCTGCCTTGTGCTCCTGCCAAGTTAGTTCGTGTTGCCAGATCTTGTAGCCGGTCACATAAGTGGCATCCTGGCATTCCATAACCCGCTTTAACGCCTCGTAATAGAAACGATCAAGTTCATTGTCGCTAAGTGCATTCGCTCGATTATCGATTAATGCATCGAAGTCATCGGTTTTTTTAAGATCAAGATAGAACTGACGATTGTCCTTGTTTTCAGAAATGAACTGCCCACTGACAGCGCCGTGAACTTTCCGCAAAACTGTTTCAACATGGGTCTGCAAATCTTTGTCCGGCTCGTCGCTGCCCATCTCTGCAATTAGAGGCTCGAACAGACACAGTCGGTCGCGGAGTTCTTCCGCAGAGGCTCCCATTGGGGTGTAAATATCACCTGTGGTCAGGCGATGAAGAGAGAGAGCATGAATTAACCGCAATGCCATGGGTTTGTAGCTCTTCGGAGAAATTGCATTCTCAACTCGCGACTCCAACACATCACTGCATTCAATAACCGCTCGGATTTCAGGAATCGCACGGAAAGATGCATTTTGCTTGAGTGTGTTCCAATAGCTGTCGAAGGCTATTAATCCAGGCTGATCTTGAGGCACATCTTTGTCGAGGATGGCCTTCATGCTTATTGACAGGGTCTTTAATATTTCCCGCTTTTCGACGACTGTTACGCGTTCAAAAGTATCAATATAATCAGGATGTACGGGGAACAGCCGGACAAATTCATCCATCCGCTGATTCATCCCATCGTAGTATTTGGCGAATGGCAGAAGATAATCACGGATTTTGGCTTGTTGTTCCGTTGTTTTCTTGAGCAGACGTTCGGCTACTACGAACTTGACGTCATTACGGGCGATTAAAATTTGCTCGAAACGGTCCTTTACGCGTCGGATGCTATCGGCAACAAATGCAAACCTGGGATTATCAAAAATGGCTTCTTGCACTCCAGCCATGAAGCGAAAACGCAGATCTTTAGTAACTTCGCCGATCTCGCGGAGAAAATTAAGATCCAGGATTATTTCCTGATCCTTCCGAGTACGCAGATAATCCAGCAGTTCGTCAACGACCAACAGCAGTCCTTGTTCCGGATAAACTTCTCCGAATTTAGACATCATGTCCTCAAACGCGCGCTTATGGCTTGTGATGGTATTGGCATCAGGGAAAACATAGTCTACGTCAAGTTTGTCGAGGTTTTCTTCGAGCTCGGCAACTAAGATATCGCGCAAGGACATTGTCGTTGCGCCGATTTCTGTTCGAATAACCTTGAAGCGACCAGCGATTTGTTTGGCAGCATCCTGGACTTCAGGATGATTTAACTCGTCCAGGAGAGAAACGTCTGCAGCAAGACTGGAAATCATCGACATCAAGTGCGATTTACCAGTGCCGTAATTGCCGACGACCAACAAGCCTTTATTGTCAACGGGCAGTTCAAATTGCATCTGCGGGATAACAAGTTGCGTAAGACGCTCGGCCATTTCATCGGAAATGACGTAGGTGCTCACAAGGCGGCTTGCCGCGCTGGATTTGTCTGCGTCGCGTAACTGGACGACAGATTCAATCGGATCAAATTGGATAAGATCCCCGTATTTCATGATAATTCTGCCCCTCTATCAAATTCTTTTGCACCGTCATTATTCGGTTTATTGATTATTACGATTTGTATGTCAGTCGCGTCATACTTTCGGTGCTCAGGATGTCCCTGTTCCGCATAAATCAGCTTGCCGTCGTCAAAACTTCCATTCCAGGACGCCAATGTGGTTCGATTCCTCGAAATCCCCTGTAATAGGCGCAATGGGTCAAGCTTCAGGTCCATATCAAAAAGGATCTCAAGATTATCAAGAACCACGGGCGATATTGAATTATCAGCTACCTGGTCTAGAACTTCAGGGAGACGCAACACCCGTTGTTTCGCTGTTAAGTCAAGCAATTCCGCTGATATGGCGAGATTGACGTTGATTATCTCGGTATTCAAACTCTCCGCCGCTTCACGAAGTGCGAATGTTTTACCATCCCCAGCTTCACCCACTACCAATACCAGCTTGTGGTAAAGTCTCTCTGACGTTTCAAGAGCAGTGTGTATTTCGGAACAAATTGCGCTGGTCATGATACATCTCTCAGTAACACGATCTGCTGATCCTGTGGCCGCCGAGCGGATGGATCTGTGTCCAGGCCTAACCGGCGAAGCGCATAATAGAGCAGGGCCTTTCGAACTTTTATTTTTGCGCTTCCCCCGCGCATGCCGTAGTCGAGGGCAATCACCTTCTTCTGGTTCTCTGAGAGGTCAGGATGTGGTCCTATTTCAAGAGTTACCTGTTCATACCATTCGGCGTCCGCGTCGGCAGAAACTTCAGCTTGTCGGGCCCCGCGTAACTCCATAATTCGTGAGAGTAGAAAATCTTTAAAAACTTCGTCGTCTAAGCAAAAAGCTCTCGCATGCCAACGAAATCCGTCAAATCCAATAGCGTGTGGCGCTATCCAGCGCCATCGTGGCTCTAAGCTGGATAGAGACTGGTATTTGATTTCAATAGATTCTGAGCGACGAATAGCAGCTATAACCAATCGAAGAGTTTTAGCA
>JABMOK010000063.1 GCA_013204155.1 Pseudohongiella sp.
GGGATGATGGATGATGACTGATGTTTAAAAATGGCTTATAGGTCCTTTGTATGATACATTTTTGGAAATTTCATGAGGTTATCCTTATATGTATCATTATCCCTATCCATATCCTTATCCTTACCTTTATCCTTATCCTAATCCTTATCCTTATCCTTATCCTTATCCTTATCCTTATCCTTATCCTTATCCTAAAATCTCGACTGGCTTCTGTCCGCTACTCTGCCCGCTTTTCTCGTCTGGTGGTTTTTTTGTTGAAATAAATTACTGGCTTAAATCTAAAACTGAAATTCGGGAGTGGTCACGATGAGTCCATCAAGCTCTTCTGTCACAGGAATCTGGCAAGACAAGCGAGAATTAGGTTTGCGATCCGAGCTCAAGCTCAACATCGCCTCCTCGTTGTACGCAATAGTCCCGACCTTCGGCAACCATTCCTGATTAATGTACACATGGCAGGTGGCGCAGGAACAGGAACCGCCACAGTCGGCATCGATCCCCGGCACACCATTACGAACCGCCGCCTGCATAAGTGAACCCTCTGCTTCAACCTCAACAGGGTGCTCGGTGCCATCGTGTTCAATGAATAGAATATTAACCATGAATCTAAAACCTTTATCTACTGCAAAATTTTGAATGGGCAACAAAATAAAAGAGAGGGGACACTAATAAGATAATAACTTAACCTTCCCCAACTCAGAAAAGTGAAAAAGTATAGCAGCAAAGTTAAGTTATTATCTTATTAGTGTCCCCTCCTTTTAGTGTCCCCTTGGAAAATTACAGGATCTTTCGGTTTAGCGACTACTTCCTAGACAGCAGGCAATGCTGACTGCCTTCGTTGTTGCTGCCTGGTTCTCAATATTCGGCTGCAGGCATGCGCCAGCAACCAACTAACAAGCAATAGCAGCAGCACCAGACCCGCCAGTTCCAGAGTAAGTGGCGCCAGGTCCAGCAAGACTCGCAAACCGGGCACGGTCACCACAAGCACCTGAGCCACGAAGCTTATTAACAAAGCCGCCAGCACCAGGACATTAGGTTTGGGCAACAAATTGCTCATTCTCGCCGGATTAACAAAGGTCAGTTGCACCAGAGTCAGGTAGCAAAATACTACGGTTTGAGTGAGCTCGCGCTCGACGCCCAGCGCAGGCAAGCCTAGCAAGCAGAGCAGTGAGACGACACTGCCGACGCCACCGGCAAAGAATATGAAGCGCAGGGAGTTTCCATCGAGTAACGGAGAATTCCTTTGCTTCGGTTGAAACTCCAATACGCCGGGATTTCTATCGACGGCAATCGCCAGCGCGGGGACGGAATCGGTGAGCAGATTGATCCACAGAATTTGCGCCGCCGTCAGAGGGAGAATAAATTCGGCGCCATTGGCCACGGCTACAAAGGCAAGCAGGCTACCAATACTGATCAGCAAGACTTCCGAAAAATTGGTGGCAAACAGAAAGCGAATGAACTTCTGAATATTCTCGAAGATATTCCGGCCTTCTTCAATCGCCGCCACGATGGTGGCAAAGTTGTCATCGATCAATACCAGGTCGGCCACTTCACGGCTGACATCGCTTCCTCTTTGACCCATGGCGATGCCGACGTCGGCGGCTTTTAGCGCCGGCGCATCGTTGACTCCATCACCGGTTACCGCCACCACCTCCCCTTGCTCCTGCAAGACTCTGACAATTTTCAATTTGTGCTCTGGAGAAACTCTGGCAAAAACATTGTGTCGCTGTATTGCGCGTGAAAAATCCTCATCCGACAAAAGGTCCAACTCGGCCCCGGTCATCACCTGCTCACTGAGTATTCCCACTTGCCGGGCTATTTCATGGGCCGTTGCCGGGTGATCTCCGGTGAGCATTAACACGCGAATTCCGGCGTTCAAGGCTTCCTGGATTGAATCGGCAACTTCGGGGCGGGGCGGGTCCAGCAGCAAAACCACACCGAGCCATTGCAGCTTACTCTCACTTTCTCCCGCCGCCATCGCCAACGCGATTGCCCTATAACCTTGTCCCGCATAATCGTTAATACGCCTATGCCAGCTTTCCTGCTCCTGCGGGGTCAGGCTGGAAAGCTCTAACAAGACTTCGGGGGCTCCTTTAAGATAGCTGACTATCTCGCCGGCGGAATTTCGCGTTGTTACCCGCATGTATTTCCATTCGGCATCAAACGGTCGAACCGATATTTTTTTATGTGAGGCCTGGGTAGCCTTGAGCAGTTGCGCGTCCTGCTGATCGACATAGGTCATGATCCCGATATCCAGTGGATCCCCTGCCCCGGATTCCAGATCAGCATCATTTGCCAGAATCATGGCACGGTAGGTTTCATCAAGCGCGGTACAATCCAGCTTCTGCACCGACATCGTATTCTCGGTAAGCGTGCCGGTTTTATCCGTTGCAATTACTGTGACTGAACCCAGAGCCTCCACCGCCGACATCTTGCGGATTACCGCTTTACGCCGCGCCATTCTCTCTATTCCCAGGGCGAGAGAAAGAGTAATCACCGCCGGCAGGCTTTCCGGAACAGCGGCGACGGCTAGTGCTACGGCAAACAGCAAGAGTTCTCCACTGTGACTGGTGCCGGCGATCAAAATACCCGCTACCCACAACAGGCAGGCGGCAAGCGCCACCACAATCGCAATTTTATTTCCGATAACATCCAGGCGCTTTTCCAACGGCGTTTGATCCCGCTTTACCGCAATCAACAAGCTTGCCAACTTCCCCATGTTACTGTTGGCGCCGGTACTGACAATTTCGATCAGGGCAAAACCTCTGGCGGCCAAAGTGCCCGATAGAACTTCCTGCTTGGAGTGTACAATTATTGGGGCTGATTCGCCGGTCACTACGGATTCATCCAGCATAAAACCGGAATGCTCCAGTATCCTGCCGTCTGCGGGAATACGCTCACCCGCCTCCACGCGCACGATGTCACCCGGAACAAGTAACTTGCTCTCGATGTGCTGTAAGCGACCCCCTCGAATCACCCAGGACTGAGGTTCCGTTAAGCGGGTAAGCTGGGCTACGGCCGCTTCCGATTTCAGATTTTGCCACAACCCGAGTGACGCATTCGCCAACAGGATTAACAGAATTGCTATGGCCTCGAGGGGAAGCGTATTCGCCCCCTCGTAGAACCAGATTCCTGTGTCTACAAGCAAGGCAAAAAGCAGAATATAAATCAGTGGATTGTTAAATTGCTGCAGCATTTTACGCGCCACCGATTCGACGCGTATATTCGGCAGCGAGTTCTCGCCAAAACGGGCGCGTCTCTCGATCACCTCATCGGAAGATAAACCGGAAACGCTCTGCGCTGAATCTATTGGCATAGCATCAAGCTTTGGTTGTCGAATCAGAATTCAATACGCTCGCCCTGGGCCGGTATTTCACTGCTCATCTGATGGTCTTGCAAAAATTTTGCCGACAGGGTTTGCAGGGAGTTAATTTCTCCGTGAATTAAAATCAGACGTGGCACCGGTTGAAAATTTCTCGCCCACTCGATCAACTCCCGCTGGCCCGCATGGGCCGAAAAGCCTCCCAGGGTTGCTATATTCGCCCGCACGATAAATTCATCTCCGTATATCTTGATATGTTGCGCACCATCCACCAACAATCTGCCCAGCGTACCCTGTGCTTGAAAACCAATAAATATAACGGTGTTGTTATCGCGCCAGATACGGTGTTTTAGATGGTGTCTAATTCTCCCGCCAGTACACATACCACTGCCGGCAATAATGATTGCACCTTGTTTGATTCGGTTGATTGCCCTCGACTCCTCCGGCGTTTGACAAAGCCGCAGGGTAGGAAGAAATTCTTCCAGTGATTCCCGCCCGGCCTGGTCCAGGTGGCGCACATCTTTATTGTCCATAATATGCAGCCAGCTGTCATAGACTTGAGTGACTTCTATAGCCATGGGACTGTCGAGAAATATACTCCAGTTATCCAGCTCACCCTGCTGATAGAGACGGCCAAGATGAAACAAAATTTCCTGGGCACGGCCTACGGCAAATGATGGAATCATCACATTGCCGCCCTCGCGCCAGGCCTTCTTTAAAATAGTGGACAGCTCCTCGAGTGTGTTGTCTATGTCTTTGTGATTACGATCGCCATAGGTGCCCTCCATCATCAACACATCGGCCTGGGTCAACACCGCGGGATCGTTCATTAACACCGAGTCTTTGTTACCCAGGTCGCCGGAAAAAACCAGTCGCTTCTCCTTGCCGTTCTCTGTCAGGGTCAATTCAACGATAGCTGACCCCAAAATATGACCCGCGTCATGAAAGCAGAGTCGCCCCTCGGGGCCAAGCTGGGCGTCGGTATTGAATGGCTTGGGTTTACACAATTCAAGCACCGTCTTTACATCCTTCTCCCGATATTCGGCCAGCCGCAATTCTTTGCCTCTACGCTCACGGCGCCGGTTCTCATAATCCAGATCACGCTTATAAAGTCCCCAGGAATCCTCCAGTAAAATCCGTAACAAACTCTTGGTAGCGGGCGTGCAGTAGATCGGGCCGTTATAGCCCTGATTCACCAACTTCGGCAGCAGGCCGGAATGATCCAGATGCCCATGGGACAGAATCACCGCATCAATATCCGCTGGATCGAACGGAAAAGCGTCATCGCCGATTCTCTCAACGGCATCGCCTCCCTGATGCATTCCGCAGTCAAGTAGAATGCGCCCTACCGCCGGAGATTCGAGTAGATAGCAGGACCCGGTTACCTGCTGGGCGGCACCATAAAACGTAATTGTGGCCAATTGAACGACTCCTTGTTAGCTTGACTGGGCTATTTCCAACTCAGCCGATCAAACCTGAAAAACAACATAGTTAACTGACATGGCAGTTTCGTCAAGCCAATCTAATTGAATTTCTGCGTAACATCGACTAAAACAATTAAACCTTGGAATAAAACAATTAAACCTTGGTTAATATTTAGCAATGAAGAGAAAATAGCAAAAGCAAGGTATTCTGTCCCAATTCATCTGCAGAACCGGAACCTAAGAAACCCAGGTGTAAACAACTATGGAAGACTCGCCACTTATCGTTGAATACTATACCGATGTCCTTTGTGTCTGGGCCTGGATTGCACAGCGTCGAATCGACGAAATAAATGCCCAATCCGGCCCACAAATTGTTTTTCAACATCGCTATATTGATTTGTTTGGAGATACCGTTACACGCATTCAGGAGCAGTGGGCAGACAAAGGCTTATATGACGGTTTTTGTGACCATGTCTGTAGCGTTGCAGCGCCCTATGCGTCGGCGCCTGTCAATTCAAATGTATGGCGTAAGACGCGGCCATCCACCTCTACCAATGCTCACCTGGTGATAAAAGCAGTCGAGTTGGCCGAGGGAGAGCAAGCCGCCATTCGTTTCGCCCTCAGCTTGAGAAAAGCATTTTTCATTGACGCCCAAGACATCGGTAATCTGGAAATTCTATTCGAATTAGTCAAACAGCAGAAGGTTGAGTTCGAGCCCGTTAACCAAGCAATTAATAGTGGGCAGGCAATTGCCTCATTAATGGCCGACTATCAAAAGGGGAAACTACAGGGAATCAAAGGTAGCCCCTCGTATGTAATTGATGGCGGCAGACAAATTCTCTATGGGAATATCGGTTATCGCGTTTTGCATGCAAATATTAGTGAACTGTTGAAAAACCCCTCCGATGAAGCCAGCTGGTGTTAATCGGCGTTAGAGAGCGCTGGCCGCTATCGCGCAATATGGCGGTTTTAATTAAAACGCACAGGTAATTAGAAAATGGGTAGTTTCCCATTCACATAAAAACTAAAACTGCTGTATATTTGTTCCGGACCCCAATCATCTATCCCAACATCAATAAAAACAGGAATACCCCAATGATCATGAAACCACTGACTTCCGCCGCTCTCTTCATCCTCACACTCTCGGTATTGCCTGGCACCGTGACAGCCGCTGAGTCATATCCCGCTATTATTGCTAATGACGGGATTGCCTTTTCGCGAATGGACGAAGGACAGATAATTGCCTACGACACGGTTGCGGCATATGACGAACACCAAATTTTAGTGGCTAATTGCAGCCTTTATCAGGCTGCGCATCAGGGCGTTTCCTGGTGTTTTTCCAACGAAGAGAACAAGCAGAGTTTCCTGGCAGCGATTACCGACAACGGGAGAAACCACTATCTGCCGTTTGGTGGCGGCCACTGTGCGATGGGGCTTAGCCTGGGCAACTTCGTAGCACGTGGCGACCCCCGCACTGCCCTGCGTATTGGTGATCAACTGGTATTAAACGGAAACCTTAGCGTGCGCACCCGCTTCCTCATGGATACCGAACGTAATCTGGACAATGCCCGGCTGCAGTATCAGCTCGCCTTACGCAACGGTAGTATCGTAGATAACGCCAAAATGCCATAAACTGAAAACAAAAGGGGTGAGAGACATTTGAGAATCATTAGTATTTCGATTCGTCTGCGCCCCCTTTTTCTCCTGTGCCTCTTATTCCTCCGTTCTCTTCATGCTCAGTAGTGCATTTTTGGCTCCAGATTTCCCCTCAGCCGCAATACTTCAGAATTTCTTAAGAATAGTCTGGCACAATTGGCGGGCAAAGCTGGCAGAAATTAATTCATACTCCCCATGTCTGACAAATGACGTCACTTAATTGCCATGAGAGAGTAGCAAAGTAAGGTAAGACAATTCTATGAATGCTAAAGCCTGTTCGAGAAAGTATCTTGCTCTCTTTATCCTGTTGACACTGGCGTCTCCGATTCTGTATGCACAGCAAATCGCCAGTTGCGAAGCGGTGAACACCCCCGCCTCCTCCAGCTTTGATTTTACCGAAAGCATATCTCGCTGGGGCAGCACAGACTCTTTCGATTTGGAGAGCACGCCTTACCGGGTAAGAAATATCACGGTAAACAAGTTACCCATATTCGATGAATCCAACAGCAGAGAAAATAATTCCATCCATCGCTGGGTAAACCGAGTCCATCTGGAGACCAAATCCAGTGTCATCCTCAATCAACTATTATTTACAACGGGGGATCTGGTAAATCCTCAAATGTTGGCAGAAAACGAACGACTCCTGCGACAAAGAAAGTATGTGGGGGAGTCTAGAATACGGGTTATGCAAAAATGTGAAGATGTGATTGACCTGGAGGTAGTTACGCGAGAAGTTTGGACGCTTATACCGGGATTCTCTTTTTCCACAACTGGTGGCGACAGCCACGTTAGCATAGGTGTGAGAGAAGCGAATGCTTTTGGTACAGGACAAAGGGTTTCGGCTTTTTACTCAAACGATGCCGAACGCAATTCCTACGAACTGGGATTTGAAAACCCAAATATCGGTGATGCCCACAAGTTCATAAAAATTCAGGCCGACGACAACTCTGATGGCTTTCATTACCTGGCCGAATATTCCTCGCCGTTTTATTCTCTCGATGCTCGCGATGCCTGGAATATCGCCTTTGAGTCTACCAAAGAAATGTTGACTCAATATCGATTTGGCAAAAAATTAACGGAAATAGAGCATAAGAATGAAACCGCAGAATTGTCCTGGGGGTTTTCCCGGGGTCTGAAAAATGGCATGGTGAATCGGTTTACCCTGGGACTGCGCCAGGAAAACCATGACTACACTTCTGGCTACCGACTTCCTGCACCGAACAAGCCGCCAGAAGATGTTTCCTTACTCTATCCCTTTTTGCAAATCGAAAGCATTGAAGATAATTTCGCTGTGGCCTACAACATCAGTCAGATTTACCGTACAGAGGATTTGAGTATGGGGAAACGGCTATTGGCTAGCATCGGTTACGATCCGGGCAGCCGCACTCGAGTGATTACGACAGGACAATTTTCTGACACGCTGCTCTCCTACTCTAAAATGCTCCTGCAATGGAACACCGATTGGTACGGAAGATGGAACAAGGAAAATAGGCTCTGGGAAGATGCCGTCCTGAACCTGAATATCGATTTCCACAGGGGGCAAACCGAAAAAAGAACCTTATTTATGGGCTTTTCTGCTACTCGGGCCTTCAATTTAAACAATGGTAAGCAGGTGACACTTGGCGGGAGCACCGGATTAAGAGGGTTTGATAGCCATTATTTGAACGGGGACGGCAGTGTTCGCTTTACCATAGAAGAACGTTTTTTTAGCAACTACCATGTTCTTCAGTTATTTCGCGTAGGGTTTGCCAGCTTCTTCGACGTAGGAAAAATATATGGCGACAGCGAATACGGTGCAGGACATACCTTCAAAAATATTGGCCTGGGCATGCGGCTAGCTCCCAGCAAATCGGACAAGGGAAGAATTATTCATATCGATGTTGCCTATCCGATTGGATCTAACATAGCGGGAGGAAGATCTGCCCAGCTTGTTGTTGAAGCGAAGGCGTCTTTCTGATTTGTAATTGCAAGAAACAAGGATCGAGGTAATTGCCGATCAGGCAATGGCTGCCTGCACCGTATTATCCGACTCGCTGACAACCTTGCCATCCAGCATACGAATAATGCGCTTACCAACAGCCGCATCTTCCGGCGAGTGGGTTACCATGACGATAGTCGTTCCCTCGTCATTCAGTCCACACAATATTTTCATAACTTCTGCGCCGTGTTCACTGTCTAGGTTACCGGTTGGCTCATCGGCAAGAATCAAATTGGGTTGATTTACAATCGCCCTGGCGACGGCGACACGTTGTTGCTGACCACCTGACAATTGTTGTGGAAAATGCTTGGCTCGATGCGCCATGTCCATTTTTTCCAATACCGCTTGAACTTTTGCTTTACGCTCGGAGGGGGGAGTTTTGGTATAGATAAGTGGTAGTTCTACATTTTCATAGACAGTGAGTTCGTCGATCAGATTAAAACTCTGAAACACGAATCCAATATTTTCTTTGCGTAAATTCGCTCGCTGTCGCTCTGAGTAGGAAGACACCTCTTCATCAAGAAACCAATACTTGCCGCCATCAGGATTATCGATGAGCCCGAGTATATGCAGCAATGTAGATTTACCGCAGCCCGATGGCCCCATGATGGAAGTAAACTCCCCTTCTGCGACAGATATATTAATATCATCCAAAGCCGTAGTTTCTACTTCTTCGGTTCTGAATAATTTCATTAATCCTTCTGTTTTCAGAATCATAAATTTCTTCCTTTTATCTGTCTAACGAACAATTGTCTAAAAATATTCTCTTTTAATTTCCGCGATTTCCGTCTCATAGCTCCGGAGCGACTGCAGGCACATAAGGACCACGCACCAATACCAGTGGCTGAGTCTGCGGACCCTGAGTCCATTCGCCGGTAATTTCATCGAGGCCTATTACGGCCGTGTAGGATGCCCGCAGAGCCGCTATAGCGAATGTCAGATCATCCCCATCTACGTCGAAGGTGGTAATTGGAATATCTGCTGCTCCCTGATCCGGGCTGTCGAGAAAGGCCATAAACTTGCCATCCGCTTCTTCGACGCGTAGCACAACTGTTAAGCCAGCTACCTGTCCGTGCCAGGGGCCCTTGAGCCGAGCGAAAGTTAATGCTGACAGTTCCAGTCCCGGCTGTTCGTATTCGCCTTTGGCTAAATTCAAATCGAGTGACTGGCCAGCCTGACTCCACTGGCCAGTGAAACTTTCTCCGCTTAAAGTTCCACTGATTTCCAGCCTCATCTGACTTATCTCCAGCGTCAATTCGTCGCCATCCAGTTCAATCGAATCGACGGGCCTGCTATTCCCACCCTGTTCGGCTATCGACAAAGTGGCCATCGGCTCGCCCTCTTCATTCAGCTCAAATGTAACAATCACAGTGAGTTCCTGCTCACCACCGGGAACCGGCTTAAACTTCCCCAGCCATGAACCCGAAAGTCTTGCAATTTGTTCCTGACTCAAGACTGG
Organism: Pseudohongiella sp.; assembly: GCA_013204155.1. GTDB lineage: Bacteria > Pseudomonadota > Gammaproteobacteria > Pseudomonadales > Pseudohongiellaceae > UBA9145. Next base: position 9,837 of record JABMOK010000063.1, read on the forward strand.
CTCTTGATAGGGGCTAAGGTTCAAATCAAATGCCGTGCCTTGCTGACTCCAAATTCCCTGAATTACACCATCGGCGATTGTTCCCTGATAAACCCCGCTAACCGCATTTACGTTCATCGTTAAATTATTCTGCTCGAGACTGATCGTGTCGATGGGAATATCGGTCAGGCTCGGTTGATCAGGCGCATTCAGCAAGCCCGAATAAGATCCATCGGCACCCTGTTCGAGCGTAAACTGTACCGCTATCTGCTGATCTGGACCTACGGATAAATCACCTTCCCATATCCCCGCCAGTTCACTCTGTGCTGTAGCAAAATTCGCAATACTCAATGCAAGTAATGCCAATACTATTTGAGGCTTGTTCATATCTCTTCCTCCATTGAATAAGGGTTGTCTGACTATTCGTAGCGCAGAGCGACAATCGGATTTGCACTAACCGTGCGATAGGATTGAATCGCAACGGTAACAACAGCGACCACGACAGCCAGCAGCGCGGCTATCAGGAACACCATCGGATTAATGGCATCGCGATAGGCGAAGGCATTCAACCACTGATTCACCACCGCGAACGAGGTGATGGAAGCGACAACGGCTCCGATAAGAATCAGCACAACAATACTTCGCGACAAAAGCACTATGATCTGAACGCTCGAAGCCCCTAATACTTTTCTTATGCCTATTTCCTTGGTTCTTCTTGCCGTGGTAAATGAGGCTAGTCCAAACAGACCAAGACAACTGACAAAGATACAAATAGTGGAAAATATCGAGATCAGGCTTAGCACGTTTTTCTCAGACGAGTACAGTTGATCCAACTGATCGTCGAGAAATTCGAATTCGAAAGGATGGCTTGGATCAAACTGTTGCATAAGCTCGCGAATAAAACTCAGCGTCTGGGACAGATTTTCTCCGGCGACATTAAGCACCAAAGTTCGTGTTGCCAGAGCACGATTTTCAGCGCTGGAATTACTATAATCCTGCTGTGGGGCCATCATAATCAGGGGCCCGACTTCCTGGTAGAGTGCGGCATAATGAAAATCCTCGAACACGCCGATCACCCGACCATTGAGGCCAGGCCCACCGGCTCCCGCCATGCGTTTACCTATCGCCTGATCACCCCATCCCATCTGATCTACCAGGGTTTGATTCACCATTATTGACTGGCCGACATCGGTCAAATATTTCTGCGAAAAGTCGCGCCCCTCAAGCAGCTTGATCCCCAACACCGGCAATATATCTTCGCCTACCGCCATAGCATTGACCGACTGCAATTCCATTGTACCGTTGGCGCTTTCTATATTGAGACCAGCCAAGCCCATTTGCCCTCCCGGCACGTTTTGGGTAGTGGATACGCCAAGAATATTCGGATTGCTCGCCAACTCACTGCGTAGCGCCGGCACTGACTCGATCAGATCTGCGCCACGCAATGGCACCAATATCTTATTTTCCTTGTCGAAACCCAGGCTCAAATTTGACACATAGCGCATCTGATTCGCCATCAACAAAGTACTGGCAATAATGCCGATTGAAATAGTGAACTGGAAAAACACCAACACCTGGCGCAGTCGACCGCTGGTGCTGCTGGCAATTTGAGAATCCCCGGACAGGGCAGTGACCGGTGCGACGGAGGAAAGATAGAACGCAGGATAGAGTCCGGACAGCACGCCCACCAGCAGGCTTAAGCCAATCAACCAGCCCAGCAATTGAGCCGTAAAAAGCCCCCCGGAGTAGATTTGTTCGCCAAACAGATTTCCTAACAGCTGGTTATCGATCAACAGATAGACCACGCCAAGTGCGACTATCAATGCAAGTAGCACAAAAAACAGTGACTCACCGAGAAACTGCACAATCAGTTGACTACGCTGGGCACCGAGAACCTTGCGCATGCCGACTTCCCGCGCCCTCTGCATCGATCGCGCGGTGGCCAGGTTCACGTAATTGATACAGGCAATCGACAGGATAAAAATCGCCACCCCGGCAAAGGCATAGATATAAAACAGGTTGCCGGTTGGCAAATCAAATTCAAGCGAGGAATCCAGATGGATATCGGTCAAATTTTGCGCCCAGAAACGCGCGTCAAAATTGTCGGTGAAACCAAATTGTCGTGCCATCGCCTCCACTCTATCGGTATGGAAGGAGGAGAATATTCTGTCGAATTGTTGGGCCTCGAATCCTTCGCGCATTAGCACATAGGTATAAACACCAATATTTCCCAACATACGCAGCAGGGCCGCCTCATCCTCGGGAAGTGCCCCTATTCGATTCAGTGAAATCAATATGTCATACTTTAGATGACTCGATTCCGGAAGATCGGCGAACACCAACGTAACTCTGTAATCTGCAGTATCAGTTGACAGTATTTCTCCGATGGGGTTTTCATCACCAAAGTAATTTTTTGCAACAGTCTCACTGATTGCGACAGACAGACCATCATCCAATGCCCCCTCCGGGTTACCAAACAGAATGTCGTGACTAAACACATCGAAGACATTAAGACTGGCCAGATAAACATTGTTCCAGACATAGGTATCGGTCCCGCTCCTGAATGTCGTGCCCGACTGACTACCGCCAGGCCGTTGGAATCGGGTGTAGGCCTCAATTTGTTCAGGGTTATCCATTATCAACAGCTGGCCCAATGCCTGAGATGAAATAGCTGCGCGATTAGCGTTGCCGTTGAAGGTATATTCATTTACTACGCGGTAAATACGCTCGTGATTATCATGATGCCGGTCATAGCTTAGCTCACCAATGAGATACAAACTCAATATCAGGCAGCAACCAATCCCCAGAGACAGGCCGAAGATATTGATAAGCGCGTAGAGTTTTTGCCGATAGAGGTTGCGCAGCGTGATCTTTAGATAGTTTTTGAACATTTTGACTAATCCAGTAAAAAACGTTGGTGAGTAAATAAATTTACTTTTCCTGCATACGCTTCCTGTTATGAAGGTCGCAGCATTCATATTCAAAACACGGGGTCATCAGCACTGGAATATACCACAAATATCGTGGAAGGGCATTTAATCATGGCTGGCTCTACATTTGTGGGTCAAATAGCGTGTGGTTTAGTCTCCTGGTGGTATTTTACAAGCGATTCTCTACTTTTTTATGCAGTGGGTTTCAATCTCATCAAACAGCGAAGCGTAGTACCAACCCACCACATAATAGAACGATCACTCTATTAGAGCCGTAACCGGAACTGGAATTGCAGCAATATAGTTAAGACGACTAACAGCGGAAAAAGTTGCATAACAATTTGTACAGTTATTGGATTATTGAGATCAGCCAGCCAGCAGCATAGATATCAAAGAAGAATACGGATTTGATACAGCCCGCTGGGGAAAAATTTGCTAAAGAGCTAGGCCATAGGTAGGGACACCAAGAGATTCTTGGCATGTGAAATCAGAACCATTTCAAAAATTTGAACAGTGATATTTGAAATACCACAACGCCCACTAACATCGCACAAAAGACGAAAAATGCGCTCCCGTTTTCGGAGCCGGGTATTCCGCCGACATTAATACCCAACAACCCGGTAAAAAAACCTAAGGGTAGGAATATCGCCGCGACGACAGAGAGCATATAGAGATTTTTATTCATTCTGTCTGATAAGGCATTCGTCAACTCATCCTTAATAATCTGACCCCGCTCCCTGATGCTATCTATGTCTTCAATATATCTGATGATATCGTCGAGAGACTCCTGCAGGTGCCGCTTATCCTTAAGCTTCAACCATGGCTGATCAGATATGCGCAGTGCAGCGATTACATCCCGTTGCGGGGCCATATATCTTCTAAACAGAATTGATCGTCTTCTTATTGAATTTATTTCCTGTCGGTACACCGCCTCAGGTGTGTCCATGATTTTCTCTTCCAGCGTATTCAATTCTTCATCAAGGTCAGAAAAGACTGGCTCCATCCGCTCGAAGAGTCTACCAATGAGCATCGTGATGAATTCGCCCGAATTTTTTGGGCCCTTACCCGAAAGAAGTTTTTCGGTAATATCGGAAACAGCCTTCAGGCGACGTCGGCGCACACTGATGATACGGCTTTTATCAATCCACATTCGAATTGATACCATGTCCTCCGGCTTCGCATCCTCATTCAAGTTCACTCCGCGCAATATCAAAAGAGTACCAGAATCAAATTGCAGTATTCGGGGGCGAGCTTCTTCAGCGACCAGAGCATCCACGATAATGCTGTCGATGCACTTGAGATCTGACTCTAACCAAATATTGACATCAGGTTCATTGGCATCAAGGTGAACCCAGGCTAACTGAGAAGATTCCACAGCCTCGGTGATCTCCTTTTTCTCCTTCAACACCGTTCCTAGCCCGCTTTCGCTAATACTATAGGCGTGAAGTAGGCCTTTAATCTCTGTCATGATTATTTGCCTGAATTATAGCTGGTGACTTAATGTGAATGTCCCGTTGAGGGAAAGGGATCTCGATGCCATTGGCCTTGAATTTATTCCAGATTGCAAACAGGACATCACTCTGGGGTTCCCAGCGGCCCTGTGTTACATCTTCCACCCAAAAATGCAGAAGGAAATCCACCGAACTATCACCATAGCCTCTGAGGAAACACTTTGGCTCGGGATCTTTTATGCATCGTGGATTTTCTCGCGCCGCCTCTAGAATAAGATCATGGGCCTTCTCAATATCCGATTGATAAGAAACGCCTATCGGTATTTCTACTCGACCCCTGCTATTGGAAAATGTCCAGTTAATGACTCGACTGGTTATGAAGTCCTCATTGGGTACCAGTATCTCCTTGCCATCGAAAGTCTCGACCAGAGTAAACCTGGCGCTTGATTTCCGAATAAACCCAAAGACGCCATCGACCAATTCGACAAGATCACCTTCTTCCACGGATTTTTCAAAGAGAAGAATTAGCCCACTGATGAAATTCGAAGCGATCTTCTGCAACCCGAATCCAAGACCAATACCCAGAGCACCGCTGAAGATGGTCAGGGTAGTCAGGTCAATGCCAACAAAATCAAATGCAACCAGGGAGGCAACTATATAAATGCCAATCTGAACAATCTTGATCATCAATGCGCGATTGGCTGCGCGAAGTTTGCGTAACTTGGCTATGCGCGTCTCTGCAACGTCAGAGATTATGGCAGCGAGCCAGAATACCAACGCAATTACAGTGAGCGCGCGCAGAACCCCATAGGCACTGAGCCTGTAGTTGCCAACGGAAAATGTTAGTGAACCGGTGTCGAGGTACTGACGAACAATCTCGAAGTAGCCAAGTGAGCCTAAAAGCAGGGTGAGAATGAGGGTAAGGAAAATCAGCCACTTGGCATGAATACCCTTCGGTTTAAGTAGATTTTTCCAGAAATTTTTCACTGCCTCAAAGATACAGAAGAATCTGCAATAGTCCAATATATTTAGCGGGCTACTTCTCAAAAATGGACAGCACCACTAATTAATTACGTGGACTACGAGAAAAGGAAGCTTTCACAGGATATCAATGGATTGGCTTGTGGCGGAAGAGGCAGGAGTCGAACCCACCAAGCCTGTCTTTAACAGACTTCACCGGGTTTGAAGTCCGGGCACCCCACCGGGGATGATACTCTTCCACCAACGAGTTTAGCATAATCGCGTTTTGAATAACTACTGAGCTAAATTCAGGGAACGCTGTTTAATCCCCAGTCATATCGCAGGTGGCGAATCCTCAATCGACCTTCGCTTAGTAAGGATTTCGCCTCGCTGTCTAAACCCAGAACATCGGCATAACGCCGCATAAATTCGGCCAATGAGTTAACGTCCAGCCAGCCCTGCTCAAAATCTTCTTCATACCAGTCAAAGATACTGGAAACATAAAGACGGCCGGCGGAATAATAATTGCGCGTCTCGTCGGACAAAAAAAGCCGGGTACTTTCTTCAAGCTGTTGTTCCAGGTGATCGCCCTGATAGGCTTCGGCGCGTAAAGCCGGACAACCTATCGCCGCGCAATTCAGCGCAAAATGAATTCTCGGTTCCTGATAGCGATTCCAACCACGAATCATCCCATGCTCAATATCATCGAGTGACACCTGCTCCCCAAAAAGACAAACAATTTCTTGCCGCCAGGGCGAACTAAACAAAGAGCCGATATCCTTAATCGAATCAAGGTCGGGATATTCGGTTAAAACCAATTCAACCGTCCAGGCATTGTAGGCGTTGATTAGAAACGCGAGTTGGTCGGCGCGCTCCCAGCCTTCGAAGGATTCGCGCTGTATGCTTGCTACATCTGCCAGATAAGCACGAAGAAGTTTTCGCTCAGCCAACATGCCTGCATAATCTACTTCAGTGGCCCTGCCTCCACGAAGTTCCAGCACATGGGCTTGCAGCAGATATCCCCACTGGCTGTGATCAAAGCTTGCCAATGACGATGCTGGCATTGCAGCAAGCAGAAGTGTCAGAATTATTCCTACTCTCATAAGCATAGTGTGATGTCTTTCCCTTTCACCTTCCCTTCCCCCTTCACAAAGTTCTCAAGCCAGCGCCTGCACTGGGGCAGAGGCTATCCTGACCTGGAAAAATGAAGTATGCTGGCCCGATGATTTAGCGCCTGTAGCGGTAGCTACTGAAACCGCAATTATTGGCACATAGCCGGCCAAGTAAAGAATTATTTTTGCCGGTCAATATAACAAGAAACAAATGAAGCGAGTGAGCTGCCCGGTCCAGGCACCGGCCCTTCTCGGTTCCCGCACCTTGGAGAGGATTAATGCAGCACGCGGAAATTACCGGCTGGGGGAAGTGTTTACCCCCCGCAGTACTCAGCAATGCAGATCTTGCGACCTTTATCGATACCTCCGACGAGTGGATTACCTCCCGAACCGGCATAAAAGAACGACGCATCTGCCACTGCAATTTCTCAGACATGGCGATAGTGGCCGCGCAGCGCGCCCTTGCCGCCGCCGACCTCGACCCGCTAGAGCTGGATTTGATTTTACTCGGCAGTCTGACCAATGACAGCCTCTGCCCCAATACGGCCTCCATAGTACAGGACGCCATCGGTGCCAGAAACGCGGCCTCGATCGACATCAACTCCGCCTGCACAGGGTTTCTGTACGGATTGCACATTGGCACCAATCTGATTCGCGCCGGCGCCCACAAGAAAGTGTTAGTCATAGGGGGCGAGTTTATTTCCCACTATATGGATTGGTCCAGACGTGATGTCGCCGTGCTTTTTGGTGATGCCTGTGGCGCGGTAGTCATAGAAGCCAGCGATGACGAAGTAGGTCTATTGGCCGCGAAGATAGGCTGCGAAGCCGATGCAAAATATGCTATTCAAATAACCAATCTGGGATCCGCCTATAGCCGGCTTAGCGACGATTTTTTGTATACGGGCTGGAATTTCGATGGCCAGGAAGTATTCAAACGCGCGGTGAAAAGCATGTCACAGGCTTGCACCGATGTATTGGATCAAGTCGGACTCAGCGTTGATGACGTGCACCTGGTGGTTCCTCATCAGGCGAATAAACGTATTCTGGATTCTCTGGCGAAACGGGTGGGAATTCCGCAAGAGAAAGTTTTCGTCAACGTACACAAATATGGCAATACCTCTGCGGGCACTATCCCGGTCGCTCTGGCCGAGGCTGTCGATGAAGGACGGGTGAATCCCGGCGACTATATTCTGTCGGCCACATTCGGCGCGGGACTGACCTGGGGCGCTGGAATAATTCGCTGGGGCAATCGAGTCAAACCTTTGCGAATAAGTGATGCCGAGCTGCCTCCCTGCGACAAAACTGCGCTGGAAATTCTCGAGCCACATATTCGACGCTACAAGGAACACGCGAAAACTTCTGTTTAGCCTGTATTCGGCGGCTCGTTCAGAATCTATCTGGAAAGGTCTCAATTCGGCAGGAATGAGACCTTTCTTTTTGCCTTAAAGTAAAAATCAGGAAGCTATTGTGTCACTCTCTCTGTTGTTTTGGATCACCGTCGTCATCGCATTGATCAGCTTCTGGTGGCAGAGCGACCAAGTCAAACACATTGCGCTTACCCATGTTTATCGCTATTGCAAGGCACAGAATTTGCAGTTGTTAGACCAGAGCATGGTATTACGAGGTGTCTGGCCGGCGCGCGACGAACAAGGATCACTGAAGCTACGCCGCCGTTACAGCTTTGAATTTACCTCAACCGGAGAGGCCAGATATCAGGGGACAGTTGAATTATTCGGCAATCGTTTGCAGAAGCTGGAGCTCGAGGCGCATATATTCCCAGAACATTCTCCGACAAATACTGATCACCTTTAGAGAACTCGCTACACTCACAGCGACTCACTAATAGATTACTCCATTGCTCACAGCCAACATCCTCTCTAACGGATAGAACCAACCGCTTTTCTCAATTTCGGATAATACATCAGCAACGCATCGGCTCGCGCCGCTACATAGATAATCATTGCCCACCACAGCCCAGTCACCCCATAACGATCGATTAACAACCACCACGCCAGTAAATAAACAGCGAGGGATATAAATGCGGCGTTGCGCATTTGCCGGGTAAACGAAGCACCAATAAAAATACCATCGAGTTGAAAAGCCGCGAAAGAAAACAGAATATAAATAGCGGCAAGAAACAGCATGCCGTTTGCTGCCTCCCTCACCTGTTCAAGATCAGTCAATAGAGCCACGACAAGATCACCCAATATCCACACCCCTGCGGCTAACACCATTGCAGTAATCAATGCCAGAATCGTGGATCGCTTAACGGCCCTGTCGAAAATGTCTCGCCGCTTTGCCCCCATCGAAGAACCGACGAGTGACTCCACCACAAACGCATAGCCGTCGAGAAAAAAAGCCGCAAAGGAAACCAGCTGCAGCAGAATATGATTGGCGGCTAGCACAACATCGCCAAACCGCGCGCTCTGGTTGATAAAAAACCCAAAGGAAAATACCAACAATAAGGTGCGAATCATGATGTCCGCATTTGCTGACAGCGTCTTCAGCAGCGCTTCTCTGTCGAACAGATGCGATCGGGACCAAAATGCTTGCCCCGGCGCTTTTCTTGAATTTAATTCGCGATAGATCAACCAGGCCGCAAAAAATACGCTTGACCATTCGGCTATCACCGTACCCAGTGCAATACCCTCGACACCCCAATTTAATACGCCGGCAAAATAGATATCGAATGCGATGTTCAGACCATTGAGAAATACTTGAACAAGCAGTAACTGCTTGCTATTACCAAGCCCTATTAATAGGCCCATCAATGCAAACGTGGCCAGGGTAGCAGGCGCCCCCCAAATTCTGATATTAAAATAACTTTGCGCCGTTAACTCAACTTGCCCGCTGCCATCCAGTAAGGAAAAGGCCAATGTGCGAATGGGCCATTGCAGAATAATCAGACTGACCCCCAAACCGACAGCCATTATCAGTGCCCGCCCTAACACGGCGCGCACTTCAAGCTCATTACCAGCGCCGTGAGCCTGTGCGGTGAAACCCGTGGTTCCCATTCGAAGAAAGCCAAAGCTCCAGTACACAAAGGAAAAAATCAAGGCACCGAAGGCAATCGCACCGAGGTCAGCAACGTCGCCAACATTGCCTATCACGGCGGTGTCTACCAAACCCAACAAGGGAACGGCCGCATTCGCCAAAATTATTGGCCAGGCCTTCTGTAATAGATATCGGTAGCTAAGTGATTCAGGGTTTTGCATCGAGGGTCAATCGAATAAAGAAGTACAGGCCGACTGTAGCCGAAGCGCGAACAACATGCGAATATTGCTTACCCAGAGAATTGGAGGTCAAGATGATTATTTTGCATCACCTGCGCATCGGTCGCTCAATATTTACTGTTTGGCAACTGGAAGAGTTAGGCATCGAATACGAGTTGAATGTATACCATCGCGATCCGGCGACATTCCGTGCGCCAGAAGCTTTGAAGGCTGTTCACCCGCTGGGCAAATCACCAGTAATTGAAGACGGCAGCCTGGTGCTTTCCGAGTCTGGTGCAATCACCACCTATCTGTTGGAGAAATTCGATAACGATCACCAATTCTCTCCACCACGCTCTGATCTACAGAGCTGGGCAAATTTCACTCAATGGCTACATTACCCAGAGGGTTCAGTTTTTGCACCGTTGCTGATCAAGATGTTGTTGCTCCGGTCGGATCAGGTCCATGAGGTACTGGAAGATTTTAGTGCGAAGGAAATACAACTCCACCTTGGCCATATCAACAATCAATTGGGGACACATCAGTTCATTCTCGGTGATGACTTCTCCGCTGCGGATTTCGGTATTAGTTATGTAGTCTCACTGGCGAAGAGGCTGGGCCAGCTAGAACCCTACCCTGCACTCGAAGCTTATCTTGAGCGTAATCTGTCACGCCCGGCTTATCAACGTGCGATCGAGAGAGCGGTGGAGTAGTCAGACTAGCGACTAGTTATTGCCCGCTAACACCGCTTCCAGCGCCTTCACCTTGCCAGAGAAACGCGCCTTCTCTGTGCCACGCGCATAACGGCGCGCATTGATCAGGTTTTCTATCACCGCATCCATGTTCCCCAATTGTTGATTGGCGACGGCTAATTGATGATAGAAATAATGTTCATTCGGCTTTCGGGCAACGGCGGCCTGTAACTGAATAATAGCCTGCTCATATTCTCCCTTATCAATACTGATCTCTGCCTGTGCTGAATGATAATAGGGATTTTGATTGCGATAACTCTCCAGCTGATCATCAAGTTCATCAGCGAGTTTGACTTCACCCTGGCTTCGATAGGTATTGGCCAGATTAATCTTGGCGGAGTAAACACTGGCATCGAGAAATATTGCCCGTCGGTAGGCAGCAATCGCCAATGCTGGCTGCGCAACTCTGGCATAAAGCACACCGAGATTATTCCATGCCACAACAGAATCGGGATCTACTCGTAGCGCTTGTTTGGTGTGGGAATAGGCATTCAGAAGATCATGAGCAAACAGGAACTGCATACTCTTGTTACTGTGATAGAGCGAGAGAACTTGCTGCTCGTCAATAATTTGGCGCCGAATCGGAATGTTGGTGATGGCGGGATTTATATCCACTGTATATCTTTGGGAAGATGGATAATGAGAATTGACCCGCCATCCCCGACGCATCAGTATTGGCGTACCCCAGGTTTCAACTGGGCTGCCTGAAAAAACACGTAGCTGATCGAGATTATCATCGTTAAGCGGTCGGCTCACGTTTCCGGTCACATTGATGTGTTGATTATTCACCCAGCTATTGCCTTCCTTATCCCAGTAGGGCGGGGCAAAAACCAATTGAAAGTCTGCATCAACATCGGCGTAACGCGCCGCGGCGACGAACAGCACAGAAAACGACAGACAGTTAATCTTGCGATTGGTACTGAGCTCCAGCAGAGAAGAAGTTTCCGTTACATCGAAATCATAGTCTTCAAAATTCCTGAATATCCAACGTCTTACTGCTCGATAACGATCCCACTCCGTCTCGGCAGACAGCAGCGCCCGGTCGAGTTCGCGTTTGTAACTTTCCGGCAACTCAAAGAGGTCAGCCTCAGCTTCGATGACGAGGCTCTCACCCTCAGCGGTGAAAAAAGCATCCTGCAGAAGATCCTCAGTAGCAGTGATTCGTTGTGTTCTTTGATCTTCCGAAACAACACAGCCGGCGATCATCAGCGTGCATATTGCGGAAGTAATGCAGTGCAGAATTTTTCTTGTCATGTCCGCCCCCCCAGGCTCTCGAATACCACATTACCCCATCTTTCCCCCTTGTTAAACCGTGAAACACCCCAAGCCATAGAACTATGCGCTCTACGACTGTGCCAGAAAAGGCCGATATACGGTGAGCAGGCGATATCCGCTGGCCTTAAAGACCTACAAGGGTGACTTGAAACGGAAATATTCGACCCCATGTTTTCATACACGCTTTGTAGAATGAGCGGTCGTTTTTATTGAACCAAGCTTGCCGAACCGCGATGAATGCGTAGTAATCAGCAACTGGAGACGCCACGGGCTTTTTATCCATGAACCGCAAACTATCTATGGACCGAATGGATCAACAGACAGCCGCTGTAGTAAAAATAGAGTAGTAGTAAAAATAGAGTAGTAGTAAAAATAGAGTAGTAGTAGAAATACAGTAGTAGTAGAAATACAGTAGTAGTAGAAATACAGTAGTAGTAGAAATACAGTAGTAGTAGAAATA
>JABMOK010000064.1 GCA_013204155.1 Pseudohongiella sp.
ATACGGCCCCACTCAACTCCCGAATCAGCCCGTAGATTATTTCGTCGATCTGTAGATGACAACTTTTGGTCTCGGGTCCTACGTGAATAATGATGTGCACATTGCCGTCGCCGATATGGCCGAATAATCCAAGAATCGCATCCGGCCATTGAGCGCGTAAGCGTTTTTCCACCTCTTCGCCAAAGTAACCCATGTCATCGACATTCAAACTGACATCATAGGTGTGCATGAGGCCGACGCCAGGATAGATTTCGGCGGCCGCGTCGCGCACGGTCCAGAGATTCTTAATCTTGCTGTCTGAATCGGCGAGAATTACTTCTTCGACCAGGTGTTTCTCGCTTGCTGCTGTCAGCACCTCAACAAAAAGCTCGGTGTCCTTCTCCGCATGGGAGCCCATGCTTTCGATTAGCACATAAAAACCGTATTGATCAGACAGGGGCACGGTGGCATGAGGCACATGCTCATCGATCAGGCGATAGGTGTTATTCCAGATAACCTCGAATGCGCTCAGATTCGAGCCAAGACCCGCCTGGACATGCACCAATAAATTAGCCACCTGCTCGAAACTGTTAACCCCGCACATTGCCACTACCTGACTACTGGGTTTCGGCGAAAGCTTTAACACCGCCCGGGTAATAATTCCCAGAGTGCCTTCGCTGCCGATAAATAACTGCTTCAGGTCATAGCCGGTATTGTTTTTGCGTAGCTTATGTAAGCCGTCGATTATCGTGCCATCTGCCAATACCGCCTCGACGCCAACCACCAGATCCCGCGTCATGCCATAGCGAATCACCCGGTTGCCTCCGGCATTGGTAGAGAGGTTACCGCCGATTGTGCAACTTCCCCTCGCGCCCAGATCCAGCGGAAATAACAGGCCATTGGCATCCGCCTGTTCCTGAATAGTCTGTAATTCCACGCCAGCTTCCACGGTCATGGTGCTAGTGAAACGATCCACCTCAACTATCTTCTTCATTCTTTCGAAACTAAGGGATATTTCACCCGCCAGGGGCGCCGCGGCAGAAACCAGGCCGGTCATACCACCCTGGGGTGCTACCGGCTGATTCGCCTCATGACAGGCTTGCAGAATGCTTGAGACTTGCTGGGTATCAGAGGGGCGCAACAGCAGTAGCGGCGGAATAGTTCTCGCACCCATTACATCCTGATAGTTTTTGAGCTCGATATCACTGCCTTCCCGAAAACCAGCCGGGCTTACGATAGCCTTCAATTGATGTATTAATGCTTCGTGCTCGAAAGCGGCCATTTGATGATCTCGAACAAGTTTCGAAAAGAAAAGAATAGTAGCATATTCACTGCCTATCGCCTCGCCGATTACCCACGCAATGACGCCGGCGAGCAACAGCGCAAAGCGCTACTATTGCTGCTAACATCAGCCTACAGCATTCACTGAAATATCCTGATCATCAATGTACGCGGGTCGAAAAAAGGAGCAAACCATGAAGCAATTTCTCATATTAACCAGCTTACTCGCCAGCTTTGCGGGCTGTAGCAACTGGGTGCAAGTCACCGACGCGGGACAGAACGTACGCGTGGCGACCGCCAGCGAGGTGGCAAACTGCCGCCGCATCGGGCGCACGAACACAAAAACCCTGAGCAAAGTCGTAGTCGTTGAGCGCGGCGCGCAACGGCTGCAGCAAGAACTGCAATCACTGGCAAGAAACGAAGCGGGCGATATGGGCGGCAATGTGGTGGCGCCCGAATCAACCATCGATAAGGGCCAGCAGACATTTGGCGTATATTCCTGCCCCTAGACCTTTACCCAGTGCCGCCGGGGTGATGTTTTAGCACCCTCCTCGGAACACTGCTGTAAATTAGTTGTTGACACTCCTTAGATATTTAGATAAGTTTCTAATCATCTAAGGAGCAAGCATGCAACAAGTACTCGAAGCCATATCGGATCCGACTCGCCGCAAGATTCTCGACCTGTTGAAAAAGGGAGAGAAATCGGCGGGTGAGCTGGGGGAAAATTTCGATATCTCCGGCCCCTCGATGTCCCATCATCTGAGCAAACTAAAAGCCGCAGATCTGGTTATTGCCACCCGTCGCGGCCAGAGCATTTATTATTCTATTAACACCAGTGTATTCGAAGACGCCGCACAATTTGTGCTCCGCTTCTTTCAGGATCGAGGAGAAAATAAACTATGAACTTTGTAAAAGCCAACCTTCTCAGTTGCCTGGCATTGCTCGCCATGACCGGCATGAGCATTTATCTTTATACGGATTTGCCGGATTTAATACCCTCTGATTTCGATATCCACGGCAATGCTCGAGGTACACAGCCAAAACTGTTTTTCGCCTTTTTAATGCCAGCTATTTATTTAGGACTTATAGTCATTGTCAATCTGTTGATTAGCTACTCTCCGCAAAAATTTTCTATGCCAAATAGCAAACGGGCAATGCAGCTTATCCTTTTCGGTGTGGGCGCTCTGTTCTTATTTGTTCACACTAGCTTGTTGCTGGCCGACGGAGATTTTAACTTTTTTACAAAATATTTTTCTATTGGTATGGCCTTATTTCTTGTTATCAGTGGAAATGTTTTTGGCAAAAGCGAAAGAAATTTCTTCTTGGGAATTCGCACACCCTGGACCATCGCCTCCCATGCTAACTGGAGCGTCACGCATCGGCTTGCCGGTAGATTGATGGTAATAACGGGGCTTATTCTTCTGTTAAGCAGTGCTTTCTATTCAAGCATGGTTATTACCACTGTGCTTAGCGTGGCTACTGTGCTGATTCCAACCTTTTATTCATTTATCTATTTTTTAAGGAATGAACGAAATGAAGAGCCCAACTAAACAGATACGCCAACAATGAACCGAATCCCGCCCAGTTGCGACCTTGGCGGGGTAAAAGCGCAAGGTCTATCGCAAAAAACGGCTTAACTTTGCCCTATAATACAGCCTGGTCAGTCCCGGCATTCTTATAACAATTACTCAGTTAGCAGAATCGGAAGCAATCATGGAAAAAATACTTCTCTCCCTCAGTGATGCCTTTGCCGAAGCGCCGAATAAGGTATTGCTCTTTAAGAGCTTTGTGCTAACGGGACTAATCGTCACCAGTATTATTATGCTGTATGGGATATTCACCCGCACCGAGCTGGACATGACCACCGACAGCTTTCTGGATCAATCCGACCCGGCGATCTATGCCCTCAACGAGTACCGACGACAGTTTGGCAGCGATGATTCCGTATTTCTGGTGTATCGCGCGAAAGATGGTGATGTATTCTCGCGCGAATCCCTTACGGCGATTCAGCAACTTACCGAAGATCTAAGCTACGGTGCCGGGCTTGATCCAAGTGACTACCCCGAATCAATCAATGGCATCGCGCTCAATTTCGATGAGCTGAATCATATTCGCCGTGTTCAATCCATTGCCAATGTGCGCTTTCAAGAAAACGTGGGTGATACGCTGCTCTCCAATCGTCTGGTACCGACACAATTACCAGACAGTGACGAAGCTCTAGCGGAAATCAAGGCACGGGCATTAGCGCAGGAAGATTACCTGTTAGCCTTCTATTCCGCCGATGCGCAATACGGCGCGGTAATGATTCAAACTGATTTCGGCGCCCAACCGGTAGCCGATTATGTATCCGCCGTTGATGCCGCCGACATTGTCCTCGACGACAGTTTCGGTGGCTTCGATGCTTTCGACGGTGCGGATGGTTTCGATCTTGAGTTCGATGAATCGGTGGAAATTCAGGAGGTGATATTCGAGCCCGTAGACATGTTGGGATATACCAATTTTCACATTATAACCAAGGGCCTCTACGAAAAATATTCGGCGCAGTTTGATTTCTATCCGGTGGGTAATCCACCGATGATGGAATTCATGCTGGAGATTCTGACCCAGATGCAAGTGCTGGGAGCAGTCATGGTGTTGATCTTCACTCTGCTGCTGTGGATATTGTTCCGTTCCTTCAGCGCCGTGCTCTGGCCGATGGTCACTATTGCGGCGAGCATGGCATGGACCTGGGGGATTACGGTTTGGCTTGGCATAACCGTTTCGCAAATGATTTCCCTCACGGTGTTGCTGGTTTTCGCGGTCGGCATAGCCGATTGCGTCCATGTGATGAGTGCGTATTTTACTTATCGCCGCAGTGGCGAAGAACATTACACAGCCCTCTCTCTCTCTTACCGGAAAACTGGTCTGGCGATCCTGGTCACCACTATTACCACGATGGCCGGCGTGCTCGCCCTCACTACCTCGGACCTCATTCCCATCCAGGTATTCGGCTTCATGTCGGCGGCGGGTGTAGGCATGGCGTTCTTCTTCACCATTGTATTGCTGCCTATATTGCTTGATCTTTGGCACCCGGGTGCGCCAGATGCCGATGCCAGCTTAGCGGACAAACTCGGAGTCCGCTGGCAGAATTTATCTACAGGCAAGAAAGTTGCAATAGCCGTAGCCTATATCGCGCTGGTGTATTTGTTACTTGGCTTATTTGTAGGCACTTATATAACCCTTATTACTGTGCTCACCTATGTCGTGGTTAACTGGCAGAAACAGATTTTGACCTATGTGCCCTATATTGTGGCGAAGCGGCCGTATCTGATTCTTGGCATCTTCGCTGCTGTATTCCTTGTCTGTGCTTACGGCACCAGCAAGGTAAAGATCGATACAAACATGACGGAGCTCACACGCGAAGGAAGCCCGCTTCGCGTAGCCTATGAAATCGTCGACGAGAATATGGCTGGCGCTCAATCCATGGTGATCATGGTGGATACCAAGACTACCGATGGCTTGTTAAACCCAAAACTCCTGCAGGCAATCGACACGCTTCAGACACGTATCGAAACACGTTATGCCGATCAGGTAACCCGCACCAATTCATTGGCGAACATCGTCAAAGACACGTATCAAACCATGAACAATGACGACCCTGCCTTCTACCAGGTTCCGGATACAGAGCAGATGATTTCGCAGTTGCTTTATCTTTTCAACAGCGCGAACCCTGAGGACAGACGTAGCTTAGTGTCAGATGATTACAGCCGCTCTCATATAACCCTGAATATTTACAATGCCGGCTCTTATGAATATCAAATTTTCTTCGATGAGATCTCGGTGGATATTGAAGAAACTTTTGCCGGCTTAGAAGAGGAATTTCCGGAACTCGATGTGTATCTAACCGGCTCGATGGCCTTATTGATGCGCATGGCCGATGAAGTGGCCAACTCACAATTTTCCAGCTTCACTCTGGCCATCATCGTCATCAGTGTCATCATGATCATCACTCTTGGTTCCCTGCAGGCTGGACTGATGGCCATGGTACCCAACTTAATTCCAGCCCTGTTAGGTTTTGGCCTCATGGGCCTGATGGGGATATCACTGGACACCGATACTATAATGATAGCCCCGCTTATTATCGGCATCGCCGTAGACGATACGATTCACTTTATGACTCACTATCGCATCGAATTAATTCGCACTGGCAGTGTCAGTGAATCCCTAAGATCTACGATCAATGACGTAGGCCAGGCAGTGATGTTTACCACCATGGTGATTGGACTGGGGTTTGCACTGCTTAGCTTTTCCGACTACTTGGGCATGGCGAAGATGGGATTCTTCGGATCGGCGGCAATCTTCGTTGCCCTGCTCTGCGATCTGTTCATGATCCCGGCGATGATCATAATATTCAAACCTACATTCGGCGTTAAAGATGCCGACACCCGAATTATTTTTATGGAGAACCCCGCATGAAGAAAGTGACCTGTTTACTACTGGCTACCGCCTTATCGAGTCTCGTTGCCGTTCCCTTAGTTAATGCGCAACAGCCAAGCGGCCGGGAAATCATGGATTTGGTGGACGAAGCACAGCGCGCGACTTCAGATTCCGCCTTCAATCGCATGCAACTCTCTACCTGCAAATTCGGCGTAAAGGATAGTCGCATTACCTGCGCCGAGCGGGCCCGCGTAAAAGCACTGGAATCAGTCGGGAAAAACTACGGGCTAAACCTGAAAGACACCAAAAGCATAACAATCGTTCTCGAGCCAGCGGCAGAACGCGGCATCGGCATGCTGAGTTTCGCCTATGACGAGTCAGATCGTGACAATGAAACCTGGCTCTACCTGTCCGCTCTGGGACGCGTGAAGCGAATCGCCAGCGGCAGCTCCGATGATGACACCGAGCCGGCCTCAGTGTTTGGTTCCGAATTCACCACCGAAGACACGGAAACCGGAAAACTTGAAGAATACCAAATCAATGTTCTCGAACAGACTACGGAGTCTGGCCGCGATGTGTGGAAGATCGAAATGATTCCCAACGAAGAACGCGCTAGAAAGTCACGCTATTCAAGAACAGTTTCCTATATCGACAAGGAGCGATTCGTTGCACTACGAACGGAAATGTACGATCAATATGGCAAAGAAGTGAAGCGCCTTCTAGCTTCGAAGGTTGAACTGGTTAACGATGTCTGGGTAGCCCGCTCATTAACCATGATGAACCTGGTTACCAACCGGCTTTCCAATATGGCCATTCTGGAAATCAATACCGGCATCAATGTCGACGATGAGTTTCTCACCCAGCGCACATTAACCGATGTTGCTTTCCGGGAAACCGAGTTGGAAAAGATCCGCTCTCAAATTAAATAGCGGAAGACGATCTCTACATGCCAAGCGCAAAAAAAATCGCCGTACTTATTGCCTCACTCCTACTTGCACCGCTGCATTGTGCAAGCGCGCAGGATGATGTGCTGGTGCTGGATGATGCCCAATTCGATGCGGACTTCAGTTTCGATGACGATCTATTCGGCGCCGTCTTCGACGATGATGATGATGAACAGTCATCCAGCATTAGCTCCTGGCTGGAAAACTTCACCATCAAGATCAGCCAACAGCTCTCAGGCCAGACCAACAGCCATGGCGTAGATCTGGCACCTGGCTTTTCGTTCCCCCGAGAATCGGAGCTCGAGACCAATCGCTTCGGCATCAACATCCGCTACCAGAACACCTTTGCTCCTGGCTGGCTGCTACAGGCCAGTGGACATGCCAAGATCTATTGGAAAGATGATTATGAATTCAATGCCAACGGCGATTCCATAGACACCGAATTCCGCGTTAACGAGCTTTTTATTCAGCATAGTTTCGATCAGCACAGTCTCAAGTTTGGCCGACAGACAGTAGTCTGGGGCGAGACCGTCGGTAATTCGGTGCTCGACATCATCAACCACAGCGAGTTCAGGGATTTCACCATCATCGACATCGAAGATGCCCGCCTCAATCAGTGGATGCTGGTCTGGGACTTTTTCGGTGAGGACTCAAATTTTTCCAGCTTCCTGAATTTGTATCCCGAATTCAATCCAGCCGCCGTTAGAGGTAGCCCTTTCTTCTTCGAACCGGAGTTCAACCTAACGGATTATGAGCGTGATGGCGATTTGCTTTTTGAATTCGGCACTCAGTGGAAAAAATCCTTCGAGGGTAGTGATATTGCCTTCATGGCCGCCTATCTCTATGAGAATCAGTTGCGCTATGAAGATCCCTTGTTAAGGGTCGGTGATGCCGTCGCCAAAAAGAACGATTTCATTCTGTTAGGTTTCAGTGCCAACCGGGCAATCGGCAAACTACTACTCAACTTCGATCTGGCCTTTAGCCATGATGTATTGGCAGACAGTTTTAACTTTCCCGGCACCGCCAGTCTGGCCAACCCGGTTAATTTGAACAAAGACCAGATCGGCACTTCCTTTGGTTTTGAATACGCCATCAGCAATGAGCAGAGCGTAAGTCTCGGCATTCAGGCGCAGAAGTTACTCGACGAGGATGAAGGACTGCTACCGGGTCAAACGCTGATTAATGAAGGCGTATTTGGTAGCTGGCTGGTGCGTTATAGTAATAGCCTGATGAATGGCGACCTGGTGCTTTCTTCAACCCTGCAAGGTGACTTGAAGGCCGAATCCCTGCTGGTCCTGTTGGGTGCAAATTATACCGTTAACGATAACTGGGCGCTTAGTAGCCAGATCATCAGCATCAATGCAGACGAAGGTTCAGCCCTGCTCTACTTCGCCGAAGATCTCCGGCTTGGGGTGACGCTTACCTATTCATTTTAAGAAAATCTTGGGCATCAAAATTTAAGCGGCCTTTCGAATATTTCCTTATCAAACTCCCCTTCCCAGTTCGCCACCGCCGTTGCAACCGACAGGTCGCCGCCGATATTGACGGCCGTTCGCAGCATGTCCAGAGGTCGGTCGAAAGGCAAAATAAAGCCGATAACCAGGGCAATCTGCTCGGGGCTCATACCGATAGTGTCCATCACCGCTGACATAAGAAAAAGCGATGCCCCCGGTACGGCGGCCGTGCCAATCGACACCAGGGTCGTGGAGCCCGCTATCAGCACATAATCGGCCAGACTCAGTTCGATGCCAAAAACCTGGGCCGCGAAAACCGAAACAATGCCTACATACAGGGCCGTACCATCCATATTAATGGTGGCGCCCAGCGGTAACACGGTTGAAGCCACAACCGAGCTAATCCCCAGATTCTCTTCCGCTACCGACATGGACACCGGCAGGGTGGCAGAACTGGATGAGGTAGAGAAGGCGACCAACATTGCGTCCCTTGCACCGCGGAAAAACATCACCGGTGACAACTTCAGCATAAGTTTCATGATCAGCACGCCATGCACAATAAGCAGATGCGCAACACAGGCAATAAATACCGCAAGCGCCAGAGTCACTACGTCTAAAAGCGCGGCCACTCCCTGGGTGCCCGCCTCTCTGGCGATCAATGCGAAGACACCGAAGGGTGCAACCTCCATTACCCAGTGAGTAATACGCAGCATCATTTCCGAGCTGGAATCCATCAGATCAGCCACCGGCTTGCCTTTTTCGCCAAGCGTTAGCAGGCTGACTCCCACCAATAGCGCAAAGAAGATAATGGCAAGCATATTGCCTTCCGCCAGAGCGGCAAAGGGATTAGCAGGCACAATGTCCATCAAGCGTTCTGATAGTGGTATAGCCGCTTGTACCTGCCCGGGAATGGCACTCGACAGATCAACTCCGATGCCAGGCTGCATATAGGCGGCCAATATCAGACCGATGCTAATGGCGGCCAGCGTGGTCGCCATATAGATAGCAAGCGTCTTTACCCCCAGAGAACCTAGTTTGCTCGGGTCTCCCATCGCTACCAGGCCGGAAACCAGCGTTACAAAAACCAGTGGCACTACCACCATACGAATCAGGCGAACAAACAGAGTGCCGATCCAGGCAATACTTTCTGCACCTGACCCCCACAACATACCTACTATGACACCGAGTACCATCGCAATTAATATGCGCTTCCAAAGGGCTATTTCAAACCAGCTTCCAAGCATGAACGTCTCCGGTATTAATCCGTTTATTGCATGAGCGTAGCAATCTTGAGGATTAGTTGCTCCAGGGCAGATAGTTAATTGTTATTACCTACTATTAGTTCTTGCTAGGAGACTATAGAAGTTCATACCATAGTTCCAGTTTTAGCGCGCAATGAAGAGACCTATGCAATGGCACAATGGCTGGAAGGCACCATAGTCGAAAATATCCATTGGTCAGAGAATTTATTTTCACTGAAGATTGATGCGAATATCGACACTTTCACTGCCGGCCAGTTTACCAGCCTGGCTCTGGATATCGATGGCGAGCGTATAGCCCGGCCCTATTCCTATCTCAGCTCACCGGATCAGAGACCGATCGAATTCTTTTTCTACGCTGCGACCGGCGGCGTGTTGTCCAATGCCATGCTTGCTCTCGAAGCGAATGATTCAATATGGATAAAACAACAATCCAACGGTTTTTTTACCCCCAATGAAGTACCTGACGCCAAAAATCTCTGGCTGCTCGGAACCGGTACTGGTATTGCTCCCTTCTTCTCGATTCTTAATACTGACGAGCCCTGGCAGCGATTTGAAAACATTGTATTGGTTCACGCCGTGCGCACGATGACAGATCTGCGTTATCAGGAAATCGTGCAGTCGCTGCAACAAAAATATGCCGAGCGTTTTCGCTTTCTAGCCTTTATCAGTAGAGAAGAGATAGAAGGCACTATTAAGGGAAGAGTTCCGGCGGCAATAGAAAATGGTGAGCTGGAAAAATCTGTCAATTTGCAACTCACTTTAGAGGATTCCCAGATCATGCTGTGCGGAAATCCCGATATGGTGAAAGATACGGTTAAGCTCTTGAAGGCGCGGGGATTTAGCAAGAATCGAAGACGTACACCCGGGCAGATTACCGTTGAGAATTACTGGTAAGGAAAAACGTGCCTGTGTTCAAAACTCATACTCGAATAACAGGCGAAATGTCTGATCAGGGCTCAGGTGATCAACCCCAAAGATGACTCCAGCCTCCCAATTGAAACTCTTGCGTATCCCCAGATTAATATTGCCCAGCAACACCGGCCCGATAGCTGTCGTATCCTGACCAATATACATCTCCAGGGCTGGCTCAAGCGCTCTTGAATAACGGTACCTGGCTTGTAGCGATAAAGCCGTTTCGAATTCGTCTTTTATATTGTCTCCCCATTCCTGGATAAGGAACCCATTGGCCGCTCCACTGAACCGACCGAATTCCTTCTCCGCTAATAACCCAATTTTGAATTCTTGAATATCTTCTTCAAATTTCTGTTCATACTCGAATAATACCCCCCAATCTGCGCTGTATTCTCCTTGCTCGGTTAGTTGCCACTTTAGTTCGAGTTCGTAGGCTTCAACATCGAAATTACCTGCCTGCGGCCTGCTGCCAATCACCTTGGCTTCGGCAAACCAGCTTTGGCCAATCGTAGTACCGAAGGAAAGAAGGTGCACCTGCTTTGGATTGATCTTGTCTGGCTGCTTGTCTTGAATTATTGATCTCAGCTCAATTTCATTTTCCAAAGCATCAACATAGGGATGATAAATCTTATTAACGATATTGCCATCGGCATACACCTTCAATGGCGAGATCAGGCCAACACCAAGTATCACTGCCAGTAGTGGTCCGGCCTTCTTCAATTTAGTTTTTAGCTCAATCATATTAATTCGTGCCAGCCAATGATTGATTGTGAGGCTGTACTTTCCGAAACAAGGGACTAATCGCGATCATTATCATTCCTGACAAATAACAAACAAGTTGTAAAATCGAAGGGGTCGCCTCATACCCAATCAAGGCATACAACAAATGCCCCAGGATTGAATCCTCAGCCAGTAGAGCAGAGGTATTCCAGGCTATCGGAGTAAAAGGTAACCAGTCAGCCTGGGTTAGCAACAGAACTGCCTGTGATCCCATATTACCGGCTATTAACATCAACAGGATCAAGCCAAGTCGGTAGGCCCACTTGATACTTAGGCTCATAAGCCCGTAATACAACAACACACCGATGCTCAGGCCAATGCCGGCGCCGATAATCCCACCGAATACAATCGGCGTAAAATTACCCGATTGGCCGGCGATTCCGCCAACATACTGCATAATTTCAGAGCCTTCTCTAATAATGGCTAACAACACTACCCCTGTCATACAGAAAGTAGTCAAGCGGCTTCTTGTCATCAACTTGCCTGTTATTTTTTTAGAGGGAACCACAAAAGCAAGTATTAGCAATAAGATAAGACTGCCGATATGAATCGAGGCGTTGACCACTTCCTGGCCGACATAGTCAAACCATTCAGACACTTGTGGCGTGTAGTGGGAATAGAGCCCCGCTCCGATGATGCCGAGAATAATACTGTAGGCAACCCAACTGGTTTTCAGGCTAAAGGATTTTCCCCAGATCTTATGAAACAGCTGCGTAAACACCAGCAGCACACTAATGAGCAGAGACGCTTCGAGGATTTCCTGTAAAACAATAATCACCGCATTAAGAAACATAAACTAACTCTTCGTGGCTGTTCTTATTCATCGGCGTATTCATCTTGTTGTACATCTTCATTTTACAATTACAACGCCCTGAGCAGTTTTGGGAAAAAATTCACCAAAAAACGGATATCTACCTGGCTCGAGCGGGCCAATAAAAATAACTGCCTGTCCATTCCCCACAATAATTTTTTCTCTGTTTAATTCATAACTTTCGAATTCTTCGGGGGTTGAATCCTGATTGATGATTCTGATTCTAACCTTCTGCCCGGCCGGTATTTCGAGTGTAGCTGGAAAAAATAGATGGTCTTTGATGACCAGCTCAATCTCCGCCACTGCCGCCGAGGCTGGATAACTGAACAAACTTGTAAGAGTGATGCTGAGCAACAGCATGCTGGCCGAGTTTTTCATCTCATGAAATCTTCTTAAAATAAACTTTAAACGCACAGCCGCTTTCCATACTCGATTCTTCCAATACTACCCGTGCGTGATGCAATTCTGCGATATGACTGACTATGGTCAGTCCGAGTCCGCAACCCGGTGACAACGGCGTATCATCCTGCGAGTCCGCTCGATAGAATCTATCGAATACCCGAACCCGGTCCGACTCGGCTATTCCCGGGCCGTTGTCTTCTACTGTCAGGCATATTTCTTTTTCTGCACTGCCTTTTACCGCATCCTCGCCGGCGGCTTCCAATTCTTCAATTCTGACCACGATCTTGCCACCTTCTTGCGTGTATTTATTGGCATTTCTCAATAAATTTGAAATTAATTTCTCCAGTGCAAATTGATCACCTTCGACAAATGCCGAATCTCCCTGAAGTTCAATTTGCTGCGCTTTCTTTTCAAAGCCCGGGTATAAAATGGCCAATTGATCCTGAGTAATCTTAAAAAGGTCAACTGCTTTGCAGTTAGCCACAAACTGTTCCGGGGTAGCTCGGTACAGCCAAAGCAGCTGCTCGATTAAATGCTGCATCCTCTCTACACCATATTGCAATGCCAGAAATGAGTCATGATTAGTATCAATTTCTTCGCTCAGGTTGTGTAACTGTATTTTCAAGGCACTGATAGGCGTTCGTAATTCATGTGCCGCATCGGCTGAAAATCGCTTCTCTCGCTCCATGACTCGACCCAGGCGCTGAATAAAACCATTGGTCGACTCAATGACCTGATCCAGTTCTACCCGGGAGTCAGTATGATGTATCGGTGACAAATCATTGGCTCGCTTGTTTTTTAATTCGGTGGATAACTGTTGCAGTGGCTTCAAGCCATGACTGACTATAACCCAGATCAGCAGACCGACCAGAGGAATCCCCAATAGCAGTGGAAAAATTGATTGCAGAACAACATTTTCAGCCAGCACGAATCGAAGGTCGGTTCTTTCAGCGACGATTACCCAGCGATTAAGCGAGGGTTCGAAGCGGGAAAACGTTCGCCAGCGATAACCATTGAAGTTGGTAAACTCAAAGCCCGGGGTAAAATTTTGCAGGAGTTCGTCGGGAGCATTGGAGGAAGCAGCCAACAAGCTGCCATCTTCCCAAATCTGGAATGCCAGATCGTTTCCCAGGCGGATTTCGGTGGTATTGGAATTCGATACATCGAGATTTGAAACCAGCCTGGCTAAATCCAGCATTTGATTATCGAACAGCGTCTCTGCTTCTTCCATGCTGGACTGGTAGCCTTGCAACGCTGCCAGAAAATTGAACAGGACTAATGTGGCAAGAATACTGGAAATTAAGAATAGGCGAATGGACCGCACTTGGGAACCTCTGAATAATTAACCAGATATCAACGGCAGTCAGACTGCCCCTGCATCCACCTTATAACCCACACCGCGGATAGTCTTGATAAACTCATTTCCCAATTTTTTACGTAAATGGTGAATATGCACTTCGATGGCATTGCTACTCACTTCTTCTCCCCAACTATACAGGCGATTTTCAAGGCTGCTACGGGTCTGTACCCTTCCCGCATTTTCCAGCAAGCTCTTCAGTAGCATGTATTCTTTTCTGGCAAGTTCCAGTTCCTCACCATCACAGGTAACGGTATGGTCAAGGGTGTCCATACAAACCTTGCCGATCTTGATTTCAGAAGTTTTTACGGTGGATAAGCGCCGCTCCAGCACACGCAATCTGGCCAATAGCTC
The DNA here is from genome assembly GCA_013204155.1 of Pseudohongiella sp. Classification (GTDB taxonomy): domain Bacteria; phylum Pseudomonadota; class Gammaproteobacteria; order Pseudomonadales; family Pseudohongiellaceae; genus UBA9145. Next base: position 13,953 of record JABMOK010000064.1, read on the forward strand.
CGTCATCTCGAAAGGTTTCGCGAGATAGTCATCGGCGCCACTGTCGAGACCCGCGACCTTATCATCCACGCTATCCCGGGCTGTAAGCAGCAGTACCGGCAGCGTTTTGTCGGTTTCACGCAACTTTCTCAGCACAGCAATGCCATCCATATCCGGCAAACCAATGTCGAGAATGACAATGTCAGGGCACTCGACTCTTATCGTGTGTAGTGCCGAGGCGCCAGTTTCAACATGGTTCACCGCATAGCCACTCTTCTGCAGCGCTTTCTTCAGCCCGCTGGCCAGCGGCAGATCATCTTCGACTAACAGTAGTTGCATAAAATTTCGTGTCTTTACAATTTACCTTGAATCGAAGCCAGGGCTTCGGCTATTTCTTGCTGCCTTCCCGCATCAGCTACCGGTCTATTGGGTCTGGGAGCCGCGTGTTGGGCTCGAGTCAAATAGTCCTGTGCTTCCTGATAGCGCTTGTTATCCATCAGATAGGTGCCGTAAAAATAATTTGTATCGATACCCTCAGGGTTTAGAGCCGCAGCCTTAAGCATAAGTTCCTCGGCTTTGCCTTCATTACCGAAACCGACAGGCCACCCAGGAACACTATGATATAGCGTGCCGAGGGTGGTAGATGCAGATCCTCCCAGCGCTTCGGCGTCGATATCCATAGCCTTCTCCAGATCTTTCTTGGCCGCCTTAGCCAGACTGAGTGCTCCCAGACCGCCTTTCGCACCCGCATAGGTAGATTTAATTATTCCACTCCAAATCCAGGCCGCCGCATCATTCGGCTTTTGCTCCGTCAGTTTATCCGCTTCCGCCGCCAATTGCTCGAAAGCGGAGAGCTGAATTTTGCCTTCCAATTGATAATTTACTTCGGCCCAGCGCTGTTGAAGATGAAGTACTTCACTCATCTCTGCTGCCACAGACAAGCTGGCGGAAAATCCGATTACTATCATGAAGATAGTAGTAGCGAAGTTATAGAGTATCTTATTTAGTTTCATAGCTAGTCACCCACTGTTGCAAATTGTTTAATTACTTTTAGATTCTTCACCAGTGATCGGCGCACCAATCCTGGGAATAGAGCATTTACGCGCACAAATAATTTTTCCGGCCAGCCGAGATAACTAATCCGGCTATTAGTTTTGAACATCTGCACAATTTCTTTCGCCACATATTCCGGACTATCTGATTTATTCCCAAGCACTGCATTTAATGCATTAATTCTGTCATCGTTCAGATTGGTTTTAGTAGCTCTCGGCGCTATATAACAAACCTGAATTGATGTATCCGCCAGCTCCCTGGAAAGCGCTTCGGTAAAACACTTAAGTCCCGCTTTACTGGCGCAGTAGGCAACAAATCCTGGATGCCCTATGCTGCCAAATATCGAACCTACATTCAGAATCATAGCTTCGGATTTGATTTTTAGTATTGGTATCAAATCCTGGCAAAGCAATACCGGCGCCAGCAAATTAATCGTCAGTGTTTTTTCAACTATTTGCGGCGCTTGTTTTTCAAAAAGACTGAAATTCAGTATGCCGGCCAAATTAATGACCGCATCGATGCCGCCCGCTTGCTGACACACTTCTACAATTAACTGACGCCCTTCAATGCTTGCGATATCGGCACACGCCAGAATGTGGGCATTGCCGAGCTCGTTGTTTAATTGCTGCAACGCCTGTTCTTGATAACAACTTAGTATCAATTGCGCACCCTGTTCGTGCAACAGCCTGGCGAGCTGTGCTCCGATGCCACCGGTCGCCCCCGTCAACAGAATCTTCTTGCCGGCTATATTCATACTCAAGCTCTCTTTAAAAGACGCGGAATTTTGTGCTCTGCCGACAGCGTTCTGAAAATATCTCCATACAGCTGATAAAACATTTTACAGGCATGGATGATTACGGCTTGTTCATCTTCATCGACTATCTGCTTCATCAGGCTTTCAAAGAAAGCCACATGCTGCTGATCCAGCGAGCCATGAGAGACTAGATAAGAAAACGCATTCTTCTCAAGGCCCAGGGCCGATCTCACCGAACCCGCCACCTTGTCTGCCAGATTTATGCTTGTCCCCTCCAGTACGTGCACCATACCAAAGAAACCCAGAGGATTTACCCGTTGTACCATGTCATAGGCGTAGGCCACCATTAACTCTGTTGCTGGATTGGGCACGCTACGACGCACAACTTCCTTGTCATAACCACAATTTTCAATGTCATTCAGTATCCATTCCTGGTGCCCTAATTCTTCTTCGATGTATTCGGCAACCGCCGTGCGCAACCATTCCTTCTCGGCAGGAAGTCTCGAGCCTACCGCCATTAGCAACGGTGTTGTGTGCTTTACATGGTGATAAGCCTGCGCAAGAAAGGCCACATAATCATCAAGCGCAATATCTCCCTTGAAACATCTTTCGATAATTGGTGCCGAGAGCAGCGCTTGCCGTTGTGGTTCAGTTTCATTTACCAAGGTATTAAAAAAATTCATATTGCACCTGCTTCCTTATCACTTCACTAATTCGATAGGTTGGATTGCGACGCTAATTTTCCAGGCTTGCTGTCTCCAGCTCCTGGTTCGGGTCGGCGCTCTCGTAGAGTTGACTAATTTCCTCACTAAAGACCCGGTTGATATTCTCTCGTCGAGGCCTGCCATTCTCAGTCATTAATACGCTATCACGGCTTAGCAATTGACTCAGTCTGTGCCAACGTTTTACTTGCGCATAATCTGGCAAGCTCTGATTTACCTTCCCTATCCATAACTGAATTTGGGAATCGGCTATTTCAGGAGAGCGCACGGATATCAGTGCCGTACAGAATGGTTTTTCATCCCCTAACACAACCGCCTCAGCCAACAATGGATTTGCCAGCAGCTCACTCTCCACCCATTCTGGCGAAATATTACGCCCATAACTGGAGATCAGCAGATTTTTTTTGCGGCCATTAATATGCAGAAAGCCTTGCTCATCGAGATAGCCTAGATCGCCAGTTGCGATCTGTTGAAGATTCCAGCTCTGCGGCTCATTGACATAACCCAGCATGACGTTGCCAGAAACCATTACTTCGCCTTCATCGAAACTCACTTCAATATGCGGCAATGGTTTGCCACAGCTACCAGGATTATCAGCTTGCGCTGTATTCAAGCTCACTACCGAAGCACATTCAGAGAGCCCATAGCCCTCGAAAACGGGGATGCCCCTTTGCCGGGCCTCGAGCAATAACTCGACCGATACCTTGCTGCCACCTACAGCGACAAACTTAAGTGAATCGGGGAGTTGCCAACCCTTCTTGATAGCGCTGAGCAATAGCAGCAAAAGCTGCGGTATCAAAATTAACGACTCGGGTCGCAACTGCTGAATCATTGTCAGCAATTTTCCCTGATCTACTAATGCACTGCCCTGGAAACCAAGCTCTTCGTGACTGGGAATGATGATCTCACCCGCCACCAACATTGGGGCATAAACGCCGGCAATATTCTCCAGCAAAGTACTCAAGGGCAGCAGACAAAGATGACGTGGGGAATCGATCCCAGACAATTCGGCCAAGATGCCAGCCTGCTTTATCAATTGTGGCGTGCTAAGACAAACGCCTTTTGGCTGTCCGGTAGAACCCGAAGTGAAGGTTATTTTACCCGTGCCCTGGGGTATCAACGCCGTCTGCGGGACATCTTTCAACAGGCAGAGACTCAATCGTCCATCGCCCAAATGCTGCAAGCGGCTGGTATGCGCCAGGAACTCTGTCTCCACAAGTACTGGATTGTCAGTAATGACGGCCGTAATGGAACAACTGTTTATGGCATGATTGCACTGGGAGTTGGAGAAGAATGTGGGTAGTGGCAACAAAGTGATATTGGCCTTGCGACAGGCCAGATCCACAATCACCCATTCGATGCTGTTATCGGCAAGTAGAGCCAGGCGAGTAATGTCCAACTGCCCAAGCAGTTCGCACAATTCATCGCCATACGCTTCAATTTCCGCCGCCGTATAGCGACGCTGCAGATCGCTTATGCTATAGCTGGCGTTAGCTGACATCTTCCGGCAGCTGCTGGCGGATTTGAGCGCTCAGGGAATCTATTCGGCTTTTGTACAGAGTCTGAACACATTTGAATAATTTTCTGCTCTGGATAATGTCCATCGCACAGCTGAGCCTGCCAGCTACCACTTCGGGTTTGTTTTGATAATAACTTCCCCAACTTTCTGCGGAATCAGAGCTTAGTCGTGCAAGCTCGGCTTTGCCCAGAGAGTAATTTTCAAAACCCAGCTTCTTAAAACCGGCAAGCAGCGGTTTAGTCGCCGTGAATACCATCCATTCAAATCCAGCCTGGTAAAGCACAGACGCCAACACGATGAATATTATGCGACTGGCGCCATTTGTAGTTGCGACCAGATTGCCAATCTCCACTATGCCTTGCCTTTGAACTTCGCTACCCAGAGTCTGTTGCAGCACCTGCTCAACAGGAAGGTCAAGATATTGCTCCAGAAATAGACGCTCCTCCAATGCGGCTATAGAAATCCCCGCCGCCCCACTCAATTGATCTACACAGCGCAGGGTTAGAAGCAGCGGCAAATACTCGGACGGCGTAGCACCATAGCTAGCCTTGAATTTACTTTCAATATAGGCCTCGACCTGCGGCCGCAAGCTTGAATGCCGCTGTACCAGATCGAAAGCAGGCACCGGCCTGATCAACTGCGTAATACGGGACTTCATCGGCATGAACTGCTCGGATTGATCAATTTTTTCTACCACTGAGGAATGCATAAATCCCACCAATTCGAATGATTATGGGACGAATTTAGCAGCTGAAACTTAAGCAAAACTTAAGAGAGAATTCTTTTCAAGCAGGCATTGAACCAGTAGAAATTGGATCACCAGCAGGCGAATCAGAAGCTATTCGATAGAATCCTCTTTATAAATTGGCACTAAACCCGTAGAAATTGCATCACCAGCAGGCGAATCAGAGCTATTCGATAG
>JABMOK010000065.1 GCA_013204155.1 Pseudohongiella sp.
GATCAATTGAATAATGTATTCCTCGACTTCGGGTGCCATATGCATCGCCAGAACTTCCTGACGCGCAGCGAACAAATTTACTTGTGATACTTCAGTAGGCGGGGCTGACGCCTTATTCTGGGCTTCGTTGCGTACCAGTTGCAGAATCTCCCGCTCGGCTTCGATCGCAGGATAACCAATAGTAACGTGCATCAGGAAACGGTCGAGTTGTGCTTCCGGTAATGGATAGGTGCCTTCCTGCTCAATCGGGTTCTGGGTAGCCATCACCAAAAACAAGGGAGGCAGGGTAAAAGATTCACGGCCGACACTGACCTGATGTTCTCCCATCGCTTCTAACAGCGCTGATTGCACCTTGGCCGGGGCTCGGTTAATCTCATCGGCGAGGACCAAATTGTGAAAGATAGGTCCTTGTTGAAATCGGAATGAGCCATCTTCTGGCCGATAGACTTCAGTACCGGTTATATCGCTGGGCAGTAAATCCGGGGTAAATTGAATTCTGTGGAAGTCGCCTTCTATCGCACGGGATAAGTCTTTAATAGCTTTTGTTTTTGCCAGTCCGGGCGCGCCTTCAACCAATAAGTGGCCATCAGCCAATAATGCAATCAACAATCGGTCGATCAGACGCTCCTGACCTATTATTTGTTGCGATAGCCAATTTTTGAGTTCTGTTATTACTGCGTGGTGGCTCATATTAAGAATTCTCTGTAGTCAATTCAGCGCGTAGGGCGAAGTCAGGGATTTTAAACGTTTTAGTGTGGATGTCTAGGTGAAGATTGTAGCGGATTGTAGTTTGAGCTGAGGTTGACGCGACGAGAGACAAATAGCCATCGAAAGAGAATAATCGCTACATACAGAAACCATTTCAAATTGTGCTGAGAATATTTAACGATGTGTCGTTGGGAGTAACTTGATTATGAGTTCGAAATCCTTAGCTGGGCTAGAGCGCCGATCTTCATTCAGCCGAAAAATCAGGCAAGACTACAGTAATAGCAAATCCATGCGCTTAGGCATGTTTGCGACACAGTATTTTGCCAGCACGGCCAATTCTGATCTGGATAAGTTAAGCAAGGAAAAAATTTATGCGGCCGTATTAGCGGCCTGGAATTTTGTTCAGCAGCGAGAAGTTCATCCGCGACAGGCAAACTCCGTCAAAATAGGATTCAGTCATTCCGAGCCCGGTAAGGGCTCGCTCGGTAATACCACAACCACCGTACGTATTTTGCTTGATAATATGCCGTTTTTGGTAGATTCGATCAGGCAGGCATTGCTGAGGGCCAATGTTACTATTAATAGTGTGAATAACGCCGTGCTTCACATTGAACGACGCACTAAAAAAGGCAGCAATATTCGCCTGCTTAAAAATCTCTCGGACAAACAGGGTGCCAATTATCATTCTGAGGCGTTGATTTCCATCAGCTGTGCTTGCATTGATGCTTCGGACTGCAAGGCGCTGGAGAAAGAGCTGCGAGATACGCTAAAAAATGTCGCGGCAGCCGTTAAAGATTTTCCATCGATGTGCCAGCAGGCATCCATCATTCAAGCCGCCCTGCTAAGCCAGGCGGATATTTTGCCGGTGTCTAATAGTGAATTGCAGGAATCTCTCGAATTCATTGACTGGTTAATCGACAATCACTTTACTTTTCTGGGTTATGAGCAGTACCGAATCTCAGGGCGCAACAGCAAAGCTGTTGTTGAACTCAAAGAAAATTCCCTGCTAGGCATCTCGCGTTACAAGTCCGGGATAAACGCCAGAGCCTCTATCGCGAGTCTTCCAAAGGGCATCGGGGAGTTGATCCTGAAGAAACAAATTTGTAGCTTTGCGAAATCTGCGGCGCGTTCCAAGGTTCACCGGCCCGCGTACTACGACTATGTCTTGATCAAGGAATTTAATGCCGACGGGGAAGTTATTATCGAGCACCGCTTCCTTGGATTGTATACTTCTGCCGTCTATTTTCGCGAAGCGCTGGATATCCCGCTGGTGCGAAAGAAAGTGCGCAAGGTCTTACAGCAATCGGGCTTCGCCGAAAACGGTCACAATATAAAAGATCTATTGCAGGTGATTAATGTATTGCCCAGAGATGAATTATTTCAGATAAGCAAGAGTCAATTGCTGAAAACCGCATTAGAAATCACTCGTATTCAGGACTCGCGCAGTAGCAGGCTATTTATTCGCAAAGATTTGTACGGTAAGTTCTTTTCCTGTCTCGTCTATATTCCAAGTGCCATATTTACCACCAAGGTTCAGCTTAAGGTTCAGCGTTTGCTGCAAAAAAAATTGCAGGCAGAGGAGCTTGATTTTAATGTCCAATCCTCCGAATCGATCTTCACGCGTGTTCACTATATCTTGCGGGTTCCCCATATAGAGGAAGTTAAGTATAACGCGGAAAAAATTGAAATCGAAATGGCTCAGCTGATTAAGCCCTGGGAAGATTCTTTCTCTGATGCGCTTCGCGCGCATTATATTGAGTCACAAGCGCGGAAATTGTTCGGCGTTTATGCCGATTGTTTTTCCTCGTCTTATAAAGAGTCTTATGCTCCAGTAATAGCGGTAACAGACATCGCCGATATAGAGCAGGTTGTTGCCAGCCGAGAGGTGGTAGTGAATCTTTGTGCCTGCACTTCCGATGCAGGGGCAGAATTCAGCTTCAAAATTTTTAGTTACGGCCAGCAATTATTTTTATCGGAGGTCGCTCCCATACTGGAGAATATGGGTCTTAATATTATTAGCGAGAAAGCCTTCGGTCTACAGCCCAGTATTCAAGACAGGGTATGGTTGCATGACTTTTCCTTGTCTAGAAAAAAGCGGATTGGAGCGTATACGGAGGGAAGCAAGAAGATATTCGAGGAAGCATTCACCGCTATCTGGAATAAACTGGTTGATGATGACAAATTTAATGAGCTGGTTTCCACGGCAGAAATACAGTGGCGAGAAGTTGCGCTTCTACGTGCCTACGCCGCCTATCTAAAGCAAATTCAGTTCGGTTACAGCGTCGTCTATATTGCGGAAATCTTATCCGGTCACGGGCAGTTATGTCGATTACTGATCGAATATTTCAAGCAACGATTCGATCCTGCAGAAATTTTGACGAAGGTTAAATCTGTATTAAAAACCAGGGCAGAATTGCTTGCCTTAATCGACGAGGTCACCATTCTTTCAGAGGACAGTGTGCTGCGTTCCTATCTAGACCTGATTGACGCCACCTTGCGCACCAATTTTTTCCAACTGGATCCGCTCAGCGGTGAAGCCAAAAGTTATATCTCATTTAAATTGAATCCCCAGTTGCTGCAGGGAGTGCCTCTACCGAGGCCGAGGTTTGAAATATTTGTGTATTCGCGCAAGGTAGAGGGGGTGCACCTGCGCGGAGGCAAGGTGGCTCGTGGCGGCTTACGTTGGTCTGATCGGAATGAGGATTATCGAACTGAAGTGCTGGGTCTGGTGAAAGCGCAGCAGGTAAAGAATTCGGTGATTGTTCCGGTTGGTGCCAAGGGAGGCTTTGTGGTTAAAGCCGAGCCTGCCTCAGCAAGTCGTGAAGACTTTATGCGCCTGGGGATCGAATGTTATCAGATTTTCGTGCGCGGTTTATTGGACATAACCGACAATATTGTAGACGGCAAACTGCTCCCGCCGCCTTTGGTTTTGCGTGCCGATGAAGACGACCCCTATTTAGTCGTTGCCGCCGATAAAGGGACGGCTACTTTTTCTGATATAGCCAATGGGATTGCTGCCGAGTATGACTTCTGGTTGGGAGACGGATTCGCCTCGGGCGGCAGTAACGGCTACGACCATAAGCAAATGGGCATTACCGCGAAGGGTGCCTGGATATCCGTGCAACGCCATTTTAGAGAATTGGCTGTTGATGTTCAGCAGCAGGACTTCAGTGTGGTAGGCATAGGAGACATGTCTGGCGATGTGTTTGGTAATGGGATGTTGCTTTCCAGGCATATCTGTTTGCTTGCCGCCTTCAATCATTTGCACATTTTCGTCGACCCGACTCCCGATTCGGCTCGCAGTTACCGCGAGCGTGGCAGATTATTCAGCAAGACGGCGTCTTCCTGGTCTGATTACAATGCTCAATTAATCTCTAAAGGCGGTGGGGTTTTTTCGCGCCAGGCGAAATCAATATCTATCTCGCCGCAGATGAAAGCACTATTTGAAATTGACGAAGAGGTTTTAACACCCGATAAACTAATTTCAAAAATATTGATCAGCCCGGTGGATTTGCTGTGGAATGGGGGTATCGGAACCTATGTCAAATCCTCCGGCGAGAATCATGCGGATGTTGGGGATAAAGCCAATGACAATCTTCGAGTCAATGCTAGAGATTTGCGCTGCAAGGTTATCGGCGAAGGGGGCAACCTTGGCTGTACCCAATTGGCGCGGATCGAATACGCGCTGTCGGGCGGGGTTTCCCTCACCGATTTTATCGATAATTCTGCCGGCGTGACGTGGTCCAGCTTTTCTTTGCAACCCAGTTAAGCAACTTTCTTTAATCCAGTCGTATCTGATTCATATTGATTTGGGCATACATAACCCAAGTATGAATGCAGACGATAGCTGTTGTAAAACATGGATATGTAC
>JABMOK010000066.1 GCA_013204155.1 Pseudohongiella sp.
AGCCAAGAAAGTGCCTACAGCCAAGAAAGTGCCTACAGCCAACAAAGTGCCTACAGCCAACAAAGTGCCTGGAATCAGCCGAGAGCCGCCCGCTACAGGTCAGAACCGGCGCGGGTTAAAGGCGGCGACGACCCATTCTGCCGGGAACAGGTAGGCCCGTCTGACGATAAGTCGACAAGCCCGTGCACAGCTACTAAAATGCACGCGCATTTTGTCTATGAATGACTCTACGCCCCGTATTCAAATCAAGTAGTTGGGAAACGCAATGAACCCGGAAGTTTTGTTTAGACCTTTTAATCACCCTAAGTTACAGCTCAATAATCGAATCGTCATGGCACCCATGACGCGGCGGTTTTCACCGAATGGCATTCCGCACGAGAATGTAGCGGAATATTATCGCCGCCGCGCCGAGGGTGGAGTGGGGCTAATTATCACCGAAGGCACTACAATTCCTCATCAGGCCGCTTCTGCGGCGGTGCAAATACCCTGTTTCCATGGCGATGCACTGGAAGGATGGAAGAGGGTCGTGGATTCGGTTCATGCGGCGGGAGGCAAGATTGCCCCCCAACTCTGGCATATGGGAACACTGCGCAAGCCCGGGGACGGGCCGTATCCGGATTACCCCTCTGCGACTCCGTCGGGTCTGTTGGGGCCAGAGAAGAAAGTTTGTGAGCCGCTATCTGTCGCCGAAATTGACGCGCTAATTGCGGCCTATACCCAGGCGGCTGTTGATGCCGTAAAGCTGGGCTTCGATGCCATAGAACTGCATGGGGCTCATGGCTATTTGATCGACAATTTTTTCTGGGAAGGCACCAATCAACGGGATGATAAATTTGGTGGCTCATTGCAGAGTCGGACGCGCTTTGCCGTTGAAATACTGAATTCAATTCGAGCCGCTGTCGGTGATGAATTTCCGCTGATATTGCGTTTCTCACAATGGAAGCAACAAGACTTCGACGCCCGACTGGCGCAGACGCCAGATGAGCTGGAGCAATTTTTGACGCCGCTTTCTGCGGCCGGTGTGGACATATTCCATTGCAGCACCCGACGTTTCTGGGAGCCAGAGTTTGAAGGCTCGGCACTAAACCTCGCAGGCTGGGTTAAGCAGTTAACTGGCAAGCCAACTATCAGTGTGGGCAGTGTTGGTCTTAGCGAAGAATTTATCGCCACCTATCGAGATGGCACAGCGGAAGTTGCCGGCATCGACGAATTGATCGCTCGCATGGAAGCCGACGAGTTCGATCTTATTGCGGTGGGCAGAGCGCTGATTGCCAATTGGGATTGGGCTGCGAAAGTCAAAGCGGGAGAGATGGATTCCTTGAAGACATACAGCAAGGAGCAGTTAACTGAGCTAGTGTAGTGAACTGTCAATGTAGCGAACTATCAATGTAGTGAACTGTCAATGTAGTGAACCATCAATGTTATAAATGTAGTGAACTATAGATATAGAGAACTATAGATATAGAGAACTATAACTGTAGAGAACTATAACTGTAGAGAACTATAACTGTAGAGAACTATAACTGTAGAGAGCATTTAAATAATGCAATACAGAGGCAATAGCCTATGAGAATGAGTACAACAAACCCGCCGTTAAGCACTGCAGATTTTTCAATCGGGAAAGTTTGAGATGGAGCAACGGAAATCCCTTCTGTATGGGGCCCTTGGCCTGGCGCTGTTGTTCGGCGCGATCTGGCTGTTTGCTCATCCTTCTGTACCAGTCGATGCAGAATTACCCACCTCTCAAGCGGCGATCGATCGCGGCGCCTATCTGGTTATTGCCGGTGGCTGTATCAGCTGTCACCGTGGCGAAGAAGAGGCGGAAACCCTCAGCGGCGGCCTTGGCCTCGAAACTGATTTCGGTACCTTCTACGCGCCCAATATAACGCCGGACATCGAAAGCGGAATCGGTAAATGGGATGCCCAGGATTTTTTGTTAGCGCTGCAGCATGGAAGAACACCCTCAGGAAATTATTATTATCCGGTATTTCCCTACCGAGCTTATGCGGGGCTGACGCAACAAGATGTATTGGACATCGGTGCCTATCTGATGTCGCTAGAGCCGGTGAGCTATCAGGCGCCGGCAGCGCAGACGCCTTTTTGGCTCGCTCGCTGGACAGTGGTTGGCTGGAAACTGCTGGCGGATTTTTCCCAGCCTGCGGCAGAACACTTCGACGACGGCTTGCTGGCACGCGGCGCCTATCTGGCGCGAAACCTGGGGCATTGCAGTGAATGCCATACACCACGAAATGGCCTGGGGATTCCCGATTCAAGCCGCGAGTACGCTGGCGCTGAATTGGGCGAAGAAACCATTGAAGCGATCGATGCAGAGGCATTACAGGCATGGACGACAAACAATTTTGATCTGTTCTTGCTGATAGGTTTGAAGCCGGACGGAGAATTCGCCGGTGGCGATATGAACGAGGTTATCGAGCACAACACGAGCAAACTAACTGACGAAGACCGCGATGCGCTGGCGGCGTATTTCACTCGGCATAATCAATAGTCGTTTTTTGCCGGGTAAGCAGCGAATACAATTCAATGGCAAGAAGGGCAATAAAAAAGGGTCGCTTTAGCGACCCTTTTTTATTGCGGGTGATTACCGCAGGTTTTAAGCGGCACAAGCTAGTCGTTATCTTCCCGGTAAGTATCGTGACAGTTGCCACATGATCCACCGAAGGCTCTGAATGCGCCCAGGGTTGCTGCCATGTCTCCAGTAGCCGCGGCATCGGCGAAAGCATTGGCATTGTCGATTAGCGCCTGCGCCTTGACGGCGATGTCATCCTGATGGTCCCAGATAAGATCCAGGGCCTCGGTTTCGAGATCGAAGCCACGAGTATCTGGCGCCAGCACTTCGGTGATCATTGGGGCCATTGCCGCAATGCGGCGCGCATTGCGCTCCGCAATCTGCGCATTAAACGGTGCGCCCTGTGCCATCGCGGCAATTGGACGTAGATTAAAGATGAACAATCTGAACAGGGATTGCCGGGTTTCTGCGGCAGCGGCCGCTTGTTCCGCGGGGGTGGGCGCGTCTTGAGCAGAGACGGTAAACATCGCTCCCGAAACTAACATCACCACGACAGAAAGCATTGCCAGAACGTGTTTTTTAATAGTTTTCTCCAATTCCTTTGTTTTGAATAGCATGATTGCCTGCCCTGCCCGAAGGTTGAAGCAGAAATAGCCAGCGTGGGACTATAGTACAATCAATTCTCGCTTGCCAATGAGTTTGAGCACGATTGTGCTAGCCATGGCTTGCCGGGAGTAGTCTTAGCGGGGAATAGCCGCCTAATTCGCTACCTCTTTCCAAACGAAAAGACGTGTCGCCAGCACGAAGGAAACGACGAACCAAACGCCTATACCGAGCAAGCTTGGGGCGATTGAAAGGAGGGATGCCCCGCTATTGGCGATTTCCCGCATTGCCGTAGAGACGAAACTTAACGGTAGGATACGCGCGATTGGTTGAATCAGTTCAGGCATCGAGTCGATGGGGTAGAACACCCCCGACAGGAAAATTTGCGGGAAAATAATGATATTACCCACCGCCATAACGGCCTGCTGTGTCTTCGCAATACTCCCCAAACAAAAGCCAAGGCACAGAAAGATAAAGGTTCCCAACATTATTACAAAATAGAAAGCTGCAAAGTTTCCCAGAATTCGCACATCGAGCAAAAAGACGGCGAAGGCGATTAACACCGATAGCTGAATCAGAACAATTGTCATTCGCGCCATTACGATGGCGCTAATAAAGTCTCGCGGTTGAATAGGGGTTACAAACAAGCGTTTCAGAATGCCCTTGCGACGGAATTCGACAATATTAAAACCACTGCCAGCGATGCTCAGCTGCATCAAGGTAAATGCCATGAGTCCAGGCAGCAGGAAATCCAGATAACGTTGAGAGCGCGCTTTCACGTCCTCGACAGCAAGGGTAAACATGGGCTCGATACTTCTAAACTCACGCTCAATTGAAATAAGTGCTTGTTGCAGCACCGGCATAATCAAGCTGAGTTGTTGAACCTGAGCGGCGTCGACCAAGAGGCGTAATTCGGAGCCTTCATTCTGAGCCGCAAAAGTTTCTGCTAACACCAGCACCATAGTTTGATCACCTTCGACTAACTCCTCGCGTAATCGCGCCTCATCGCCCAGGCTGACATCAAACAAGGGATCGTCAATTAACAATTGTGTAAAATCCATAGCGGCCGCGCTGCTGGAATTGTTCACGATACCGATTTCAATCGCGTCTTGCTCGCCATCGTTCACGAATCCAAAAACGGTCATAAAAATAATTGGAAAGAACAGACTGAAAAAAATAGACTGCCGATCACGTAGAAATATTTTTAGAAATACCCTGGCGAGATGGAATTGTAATTTTCTTGGCATTCTAATCCCTCAGCCCGTGACCCGTTAAAGCCAGAAATACGTCTTCAATATTGCCATGTAGCGGTGCCGTAGGTGGCTCGGCAGCATGTTGCAAAATAAGATTCTGCGGGGTGTCCTCGGCAACTACTTTGCCGTGATCCATAATCGCGATGCGTTGGCACAAGATCTCTGCCTCTTCCATATTATGAGTAGTTAGCACGATCGTCATGCCCGATTTGTTCAGCTCGAGTACCAGGTCCCACAGATTGCGTTTTGCTTGGGGATCCAGTCCGGTAGTTGGCTCGTCGAGGAACAGGACTTTGGGGTTATTCACTAATGCACAGGCGATGGAGAAGCGCTGTTTTTGCCCGCCAGAAAGATTGCCGGGTTTAGCCTTGGCCTTTTCCAGCAAATTTACCTTGTCGAGTAAATCCTCGGCATCAATCTCTCTGCTATAAAGAGCAGCAAACAGCGTGAGCAATTCCAGCAAGGAAAGATTGTCAAAATATTCGTTGGCTTGTAATTGAACCCCGATAATTTCTTTTACCTTGTAAGGCTCTTTGCTGACATCAATTCCATCGATAAAGGCCGTGCCACCATCGATGTCGACAAGACCTTCCAGCATTTCCAGAGTGGTAGTCTTGCCGGCGCCGTTAGGTCCGAGAATTCCAAAGATCTCTCCCGCTTCGATAGCGAGTGAAATTCCATCGACGGCGAAAAAGGATTTTGATTTGTTATCTGGAAGAGGATATTGCTTCGCGAGATTTTTGACTTCAATGATTGCCATTAAAACTTCCTGCCAGGACTGTTCAGTAGTGTACCCGAACCGGCAACCCTCGCCTACTCTAACCCTCGCCTACATTAACCCTCGCCTGGTTTAAAAAGTTTGTACTTGCTGATCAGACGCCGCGCTAAGTGCTAATAGTAGTCGTAGCGTGGTCTGTGCCGGCGTCTGGGCTTGATCGGAGCCAGGAAAAAATAGAATATCCAGGCAAACCAGGACAGGCAAAGCATCGCCAGAATCCAGGCGCACTTCTCAAACCCGGAAGTCTTGTCTGAGGTGGCGATAATCCAGATTGGCAATACCCAGAAGGCAAGTGCAAGCGCGCCGCCGAGGAGTGCAAAGCCCAGTGATACCAGAGGAAGAACGGCCAGCAGGGCAACGATGATCAGGAAGATAACGAGTAGATTTGAAAGTGTTCGCATAATTGGCTCCGCAATAGCGGGAATGGCTATTTTCTTAAATTTCGCTGTTCGAGTAATACTATTAAGTACTAGCAAACCGTGCAGTACTACCAAACCGTGTAGTACTAGCAAACCGCGTAGTACTACCAATACTCTATTGCGAATAGCATGCCAATTATAAAACTATAGTTAATTCAATGAGATAAGAGTTGGGCAGGCAAGCCTAATTGCTGAAAGCCACCAATAATGGCGAATTTCACCAGTTTGAAATCAGCCTGAGCACGGCGTCCCCTGGCCGTGCTTTGCGCAGGATAGTGCCTCAATTACCAGATTCGAACCCGTTCTTCCGGAGGCAGGTACAGGGCATCGCCGGGCTGCACATCGAATGCTTCATACCAGGCATCAATATTGCGAACGACCCCATTCGCTCTAAATTCTGTGGGTGAATGGGGGTCTGATTTGAGTCGACTGACGAGGGCATCTTCGCGAATCATACCTTGCCAGATTTGCGCGAAGGCCAGAAAGAATCGCTGATCGCCGCTGATTCCATCTATGATCGGCGCCTCCTCGCCGCCTAGTGCATTCTTGTAGGCGCGGTAGGCAATAGAAATCCCGCCCACATCGCCAATATTCTCTCCGAGGGTAAAACTGCCATCGATAAAGTTGCCGGGGACGGGTTCATATTTGTCATATTGTGCGGCGAGTGCTTGTGCTCGCTCCTCAAAATTGGCACGGTCACTGTCGGTCCACCAATTTTTTTGCACCCCCAGGTGGTCGAACTTGGAACCCTGATCGTCAAAGCCGTGGCCCATTTCGTGGCCGATTACTGCGCCGATTGCACCGTAATTCACCGCCAGATCTGCGGCCGGGTCAAAAAACGGGGGTTGCAGGATAGCCGCGGGGAACACGATTTCATTAAACGCAGGATTGTAATAAGCGTTAACGGTTTGTGGCGTCATAAACCATTCTTCTCGATTGGTGACCTCACCAAGACGGCTCAAAGTGTCGCGATAATTGTACTCTCTGACGCTCTGTGCATTGGCGAACAGGTCATCGCGGCTTATAGCGATTGAACTCAAATCCTTCCATTCATCGGGGTAGGCAATTTTGGGTCTGAAAGAATTTAGCTTTAGCTGTGCCTGTTGCTTTGTTTCGTCGCCCATCCACTCCAGGCTGGCGATACTCTCACCGAGTGCCTGCCGAAGGTTTGCAACCAAGCCATCTATCTGTTGCTTCGCGGATTCGGGAAAGTGTCTGGACACATAAATCTGTCCCAGGGCATCGCCCAGGCTGTTTAATGCGCCCACTCTGGCTACGCCGCGTTCCCAACGATCACGTTGTTCGGGAACGCCGTTCACAACAGTAGAATAGAAGCGGAAGCCTTCGGCATTAATTTCTTCCGAGAGGATGCTGGCGTTATTGGAAATCAGGTGATAAGTCAGATAGCTTTTCCAATCTTCTATGGAGGTGGAATTAACCAGATCTATAATGGGAGACATGGAGCTAGGATAGACGACATTCAATTCCTGGATACCCGCAATCCCAACCGCGGTAAAATAGTTGTCCCAGTCGAATCCGGCGTAGGTAGCTTTAAAATCTTCATAGCTCATGGGATTGTAGGTACGGTCGGTATCTCGGCGTTCTGCTCGCGTCCACATATGGCTCGCAATCTTTGTTTCCAGATTTAGTACAGCCGCTGCCTTGTTGTTAGTGTCATCTATGCCGGCAAACTCCAGCATTTTAGCAATGTGGAATAGATACTCCGCACGAATTCCGACAAAGCGCTCGTCATCCTCCAGGTAATAGTCCCGGTCCGGCAGGCTGATGCCAGTGACATACATATTAATCTGATAACGGTCTGGATCGATGCGGTCGGTATCGACCCCGAAGTCCAGGGGAGCGGCGGTGACATCCAGGCTGGAATTGCCAAAGGCAGTGACCAAGTCAGCAATAGTTTCGATGCTGGCTATTTTCGCCAGCCCGGGCCTTAGGGGACTTATGCCGCTTGCGTTGAGGGCCTCGGTATTCATAAAGCTGAGGTAGTAGTCGGCAATTTTTTGTTCAAGAGAGCCCCGGGTCGGTTCAGTCGAGGCAAGATCATCGATAATGCCGCGCACCTGCTCATCCGAGCGGTCGATTAACTTGTCGAAAGACATATACCTGCTGCGATCGGAAGGCAGCTCGAAGGTATCCAGCCAACGGCCGTTGGCGTAGCGGAAGAAATCGTCACCGGGTTTAATGGTTAAATCTCTACTGCTGAGGTCGACGCCAAAACTACCCAATTCGGGCTTTGTCGCCGCCGTTGTATCGCCGGCGCTGGTTTGAGAGGTGTCGCTGGATGGCTGTTGTGAACCCTGTTCAGAACTCTCTTGTGAACTTTCTTCTGAACTCTCTTCTGAACTACAGGAAGCCAGAGCCAGACACAAAGAAAGCAGAATGAATTTTATTGATGAAGACATGTTAAACCCTCTATAGCAGAATTATTTGCAGGCAGGCTGGTAAGTATACCCGATTTGCCTAAACCCATAAGCGCCCGGCTAATCCAGAAAAAGTCCAGCTCTTATAATTCCTCCAATTTGGCTGTAAACTCGGGCAAAACCCGGGCAACAACAGTTAAGTCAGGGAACAGAGGCATTGTGAAAACAAGAAATATTGCCCCGGCAGCCAATACAGCATTGCGGTTTGATTGATTTTCTGAAAACTAATCGGGTCAGTTGAATTCAACAAAAGTAGATTAAGATTCTCATGAAAGCAGATCAAACAGAAGTAGTTGGCACGGCTTGGCTTGGCGCCGTGGCGGTACTCTTCGCGCTACTCCTTCTCGCCAGTCAGGCCAATGAATTACTGAAGCAGGTAGTCATTAGCCCAGGCTCTTCCGCAGAGTTAGGCATCGCTGCCAATTGCCGAGCGGATGAACTGGAAGAAGAAGGCCTGTCATTGCAAGAATGCCAATTAATGGTGAGTAACGTTCAAATTACTCTGGCTTCGAGTCCCTCCTGGTTTCGCTCATTTCAGATAGCCTGGTCCGCGACAGGCATCGCCGCCGCAATTCTCTGTTTGCTGGTCAGCTTCGGTTTTATAAACGGCAACAGGCCGAATCACAAATTGGCGATAGCCAGTTTTGCGCTGCTTGTATTATTGGATGTACTTGGATTTTTCGCCGCGGTAAACACCGGCCCCCTGCTACGTGCACTCTCTCTGTGGCCATTGCTGCTTTGGTTTTTTATTCATCTTTGCCTGTTGATAGCCGTGGTCAATGGGGGGCAAAAAAGGCAAGGGCTTGGAGAATAAGATTCATACGTCTGTGCAAGACCAGTCAGCTGGAGTAAACAAAACGACAGTAGTTTTGCATTGGATGCTCGCCGCTTCGATATTCTTCCTGTTCGTTTCCAGCTGGTGGATGCTTGCCCTGCCTTTGCCTTCGGATTTATTTACCTATCGCGAGCTTCCCTTTCAATTGCATAAGAATGTGGGCCTCACTGTGTTGCTGTTTGTCATCGTGATGTTCTCGATTCGAATTGCGAGCAGGAATAGAGAGGCACTGGCCCGTCGTAGCCGGCTACAGAAATTGGCCGACATGGATCATTTGTTGCTTTATTTTTTACTCGCGGCCTGTTGTCTCAGTGGCTATCTCTCTTCTTCCTACAGTGGATGGGAAACCAGAATCTGGTGGCTGCTCAGTGTTCCGGCCTGGACTGGCGAAAACGACGCGCTGAATATTTTTTTCTCCGACCTGCATATGTGGAGCTGTTGGGCCCTGCTCGCGGTAATCAGCAGTCATATCGCGGCGGCTCTGTATCATGCCTGCAGTGACGATGGCATGATCAATAAAATGTTTCGTCTCGGGCCGAAGCAATATTGAGCGGCGATCATGTTTTCCCTTCCTTTTTGTTTTCTCTTCTCTTCTCTTCTCTTCTCTTCTCTTCTCTTCTC
>JABMOK010000067.1 GCA_013204155.1 Pseudohongiella sp.
GTGCATGGCATGATTGGCAGCTGTCCGCAGATGATGGAACTATTCCGCCGCATCAGAAAAGTTGCGCTCACCAGTTCTACTGTGCTGATAAATGGCGAATCGGGCACCGGCAAAGAGTTGGTGGCAGTCGCGATCCATAACTTAAGCAATCGTCAGGATCATGAAATGATTTCGGTCAATTGCGCCGCGATACCAGAAAACCTCATTGAATCAGAATTGTTTGGTCATGAAAAAGGCGCGTTCACTGGCGCCACCGCAACCCGAACCGGATTGGTTGAAGCCGCCAACGGCAGCACCTTATTTCTGGATGAAATCGGCGAATTGCCTCTGGAGGCACAGGCTAGATTATTGCGCGTCTTACAGGAAAACGAAATTCGAAAAGTGGGCTCGGTACAGTCCAAGAAGGTGGATGTTAGATTGGTTGTAGCCACCCATCGCGATCTCAAGCAATTAGTGATCGATGGCTATTTCAGGGAAGATCTTTATTATCGAATCAATGTTATGACACTCCTGATTCCACCTTTGCGAGATCGTGGCAATGACATTCTGCAATTAGCAGACGCCATTCTGCAAAGAACCTGCAAGCGGCTCAAGTCACCTATGCTGAAATTTGGCAATGGCGCTACGCGTGCTATCGCCAATTATACCTGGCCAGGAAACGTTCGGGAGCTGGAAAATGCTATTGAGCGTGCCGTTGTTTTGGCAGAAGAGAACGAAATCGGGGAAGAGTTGTTAGCCATCGAGGATGAAGCTATTCGTTCTGATTCAAGTGGCACGCAGTCTGGCATCTCGCAAATCGTCCCGGTACCTGCAGAAAATTTATCGC
Organism: Pseudohongiella sp.; assembly: GCA_013204155.1. Taxonomy (GTDB): domain Bacteria; phylum Pseudomonadota; class Gammaproteobacteria; order Pseudomonadales; family Pseudohongiellaceae; genus UBA9145. The sequence goes on from JABMOK010000067.1 coordinate 827, forward strand.
TGGAGGACTATTTTCAGCATTTTGTGCTCGAGCATCAAGAATCAATGAACGAGACTCAGCTGGCTAAAAAATTAGGCATAAGTCGCAAATGCCTCTGGGAACGCCGACAGAGATTTGGCATTCCTCGCAAGAAGAAGCACGCTATTTAGTGTGGTTGTCCTGGATGGATGGCACTTTAACGGCCAGCCCTCCTGACTATTCTCCTCCTGACAACCACCCCTGCTACTCCCTCCACCGTCCGCCGCCAGATTCGTTACCGCTACCCTTCGACACAGTATTTAGGGAACATCAGTAACAACATACCCATTTTAATTAGTAGCAACTAATTATTAAGCAGGTAACTTATTGTTTTATATAACATTGCTCCTATTGGCACGGTAAGTGCACTATGTATACGGATAATAACAATAAATAATAATAATAATTCCTAATAAAAACAAAAATCGCATTACTGAGTTAATAACTAAGGTTAGTGCATTAAATAATAATAAGGTCGGGTTGTAGTCTGGAATGGTATTTTGCCACCCAAGCTTCATATAAACCTCCTAGTCTTACGTGGGACCAATATTGGCACCCAACTAAATAAAAATAATAATAAGCAATAAGTTAATAACAATAATAGCAATTAGCTTCCTAGGGGGGGGTGGTATTCACCCCCCAAAAATATTCCCGCTTCTGTTAACCATCCTTCCTCCCTTGATTTATTTCTCGCTTTTGCTCGGGCTGTATTTGCGTCTAACTACGCCCTTACTGACTGGCCGCCAGCCACAATAGCTTGTGACTACTTTAATTTTCACTGTATCGGTGTATTATGCCGTTTCATCGATCATCCTACTGTTCTTTACCCGATACATGCTAACGCTGGTAAATAGCCGTGATTACAAGAAGTTACCCTGTGAGTTATAGCTCTATTTGCACCCTGATATCCAACACCGTCCCCGTCCCAGTTCCTGTGCGACGAATCGACTCCTAATGAATCAGCTACAAGCGCTGCCCGGCATTGAAAAAGCGACTCTGATTGCTCGCGATCAACATCCAGTCTCTCGCAAGCAAATATCCCCGAATGCTCTCAAAGTTTTATACAAACTGCGTGACGCCGGATTTCACGGTTTTCTAGTCGGCGGCGGTGTTCGTGATCTGTTGCTGGACAAGTCACCGAAAGATTTTGATATCGCGACCAACGCCAGCCCGGAAGAACTGAAAAAACTGTTCCGCAATGCGCGCATAATCGGCCGAAGATTCAAGATTATTCACCTTCAATTCGGACGTGAAATAATCGAAGTAACAACCTTTCGAGCGCCCCATGACGCCCAAAACGAGATTCGCGGCGACGCATCAAGAAAGGGAATGCAAGGCATGGACTCCGCTCACTCCACGGCTGGAATGATTCTCAGAGATAACGTGTATGGCAACATCGATGAAGATGCCCTGCGCAGAGATTTCACCATCAATGCCCTGTACTACACAATTAATGATTTCATGCTGCTCGATTTCAGTACCGGCATGGAAGATATGCAGTCGAAACTAATCCGCATCATAGGTAATCCCGAAGAGCGCTATAAGGAAGACCCGGTAAGAATGTTGAGGGCGCTTCGATTCTGCGCCAAGTTAGATTTTACCATGGAAGAAAATACCAGCCGCCCAATTAACCAGCTGGCACATCTACTCGAGTCAATCTCCCCCGCCAGACTTTTTGACGAGACAATGAAATTGTTGACTGGCGGCCATGCCGTGAAAAGCTTTGCCCTGTTGCGGCAATATGAGCCAGGCAAATACCTTTTCGCACCAACCTTGTCGGCGCTGGAGTCTGAGCAAGGTGCCGCCAGCAAACTGCTCGATCTGGCGCTGCAAAATACCGACAGCAGACTCGCCGAAGGAAAATCGGTTACGCCCGCATTCCTCTTCGCCTCCTTATTATGGCCAGTGCTCAAAATTCGGCTGAAATCGAGTCAGAGCCCGGATATCAACCAACACCAACATTTTCAAAATGCGGTAAATGCCGTATTAATGGAGCAAATTCAATACACGGCAGTACCGAAGCGCTTCACCTTGGCGGCCAAGGAAATATGGGAACTGCAACTACGCCTGGAGCGACGTAATCGACGCAGTATCGAGAGTGCTATTAATCATCCACGCTTTCGAGCGGCCTATGACTTTTTGTTGCTAAGAGAAGATTCTGGCGAAGATCTCGATGGACTCGGTCAATGGTGGACGACTTTTCAATTCGCCGATAGCCCGCTCAGAGCCGAAATGATCGATGCCCTGCCAAAACCGGGAAACCAGCCGCGCCGTCGTCGCCGAGGCAAGCCATCGGGGGCCAGCAATTGATGCCGCAATCCAGCGTCGACAAAGTCAGGCCCCGCTATATTGCAGTGGAAGGTCCGATCGGCGTAGGCAAGACAACGCTCTCTAAACGCCTTGCTGAATCTTTCAATTACCAACTACTGCTGGAAAAAAGCGACGAGAATCCTTTCCTGGAACGGTTCTATCAAAATCCGAAACAACACGCGCTATCCACTCAATTGTTTTTCCTGTTTCAACGCACACAGCAAATTCAGCAACTGCGACAGAATGATATGTTCGAACCGATACGGGTGGCCGATTTTCTGATTGATAAAGATCAATTGTTTGCACAGCAGAATCTCGAGCCCGATGAATATGAACTGTATCTCAATGTCTATCAACACCTGACAATAGATGCCCCGGTGCCGGATTTGGTAATCTACCTGCAGGCACCAACCCGGGTATTATTAGATCGCATCCAGAAACGCGGGAACCAGGCAGAACAATTAATCGAATTGAGTTACCTCGAAAATTTGAACAGCGCCTACACTGAATTTTTCCACTATTTTACAAAAACTTCACTGTTGATAGTCAATAGCGCCGAAATCGATTTAGTGAACAATGAGGAGGACTACCAACAATTGGTGGACTACATAATGTCCGTGCCTTCCGGAACCCACTACTTCAATCCCAGACCCACTCTCTTGTAGGCTTGACCGCCAATTTATCGACTAATAGCTGATATCTCGCACTTCTCTCACCGGAAAAACGTGGGCCGCTAATTATCCTCTTTGGTCGGGACAATCTATCTCTGTTGAATAGTACTTATTTAAATCAACTGGTGGTTTCCAAAACCCGGTCTCTGGGTTATTCTGCCTGACGCTATGCCCTAGTTGGCAGTGTTGACGAACCGAAAAAGTATTTTCTTGATCTTTCTCATATTACGAGAGGCGCAGATAATGATAAGAATAAAATCTCTGAAACAAACCCTGACATGTAAAACTCCTGCCCTGCTAGCTACCCTTTTAGCTATCCTGACAGGTCTTTCCTTGCCCGCATTGGCACAGGATAATGTGGAATGGACCACCCTCGGCAGCGACTGGGCTCACACCCGTTACTCCCCGGCCAATCAGATCACCGCCGAGAATTTCGCCGAACTGGAAGTGGCCTGGGAATGGGATGGCGCCAGCTTTAACGCGGCAAGCGGACGCTCCACCCCAAGTTATATCAATGGTCGTCTGTATACGGTAGCGGGCCCGCGTCGCAACGTAATCGCAATTGACCCCAAAACCGGGGCCACCATCTGGTCCTATCGTGAACCTGATACCGGGCGCTCGGAATATTCCATGCGAGCGGATTATGGCAAGGGCGTAGGCTATGCCAATATTGATGGGCAAGATATTATCTACATCATCTCCCCTGGATTTTTCCTCACTGCCCTCGATGCGATAACTGGCGCTCCACTGGAAGGCTTTGGTCAACCGGTGCCTATCGACGGTTTCCCTAAAACCGGCGTGGTCGACCTGCTCGCCGATCTGGGTCACCCTTATGACCCATACGAAGGCTTGCCTCTCGAAAGAGGCTATATTACCTCTTCCTCGCCACCGATCGTGGTCAACGGCGTAGTTGTGGTCGGTAATTCGGCAGAGCAGGGTTATAACCAGTCCCGTATTGAGAACGTACCCGGCGACATCCTCGGCTACGATGCCCGCAGCGGCAAGTTCTTATGGAAATTTAACGTCCTTCCCCAGCCCGGCGAATATGGCCATGAAACCTGGGAAAATGATGCCTGGAAGACCACCGGCGATATCTCTTCCTGGGCGCCTATCTCGGCCGATCCGGAATTAGGCGTGGTGTATATTCCAACCAATGGCGTCACCATCGACTATTATGGCGGCCACTCCCCCGGCGACAATCTGTATGGCACTAGCCTCATAGCCCTCGATGTCAAAACTGGCGAGCGGCGCTGGCATTTCCAGATGGTGCATCACGATATCTGGAACTATGACACACCAACGGCACCGATCCTGCTGGATGTGAACACATCTCAGGGCAGTACCCCGATAGTGGCACAAGCCACCAAACAAGGCCTGGTATATACCTTTAACCGCGATACCGGAGAGCCTATCTGGCCCATCGAAGAGGTGCCACAGCCTGCGTCAACAGTGCCTGGCGAGAAATTGTCTGCAACCCAGCCAATCCCGACCAAACCTGCGCCGTTCGATATACAGGGTTTGAGCATCGATGGCCTGGCTGACTTCACCCCGGAAATTCGCCAGCAAGCCATAGCGGCGGTGGCTGAGTACCAATTAGGCGGGGTATTTAACCCGCCTCTTCGCAAAGATGACCCTTCGGGCAAGCTGGCGGCGCTGATGTGTCCTAGTGGCGCGGTTAACATTACTCACCCACCGGTCGCCGATCCAGTAACGGGTATCATGTATATCATCTCCCAATCCGGTTGCGGGTCCTCGGTACTGGTTACCGGTGCCGAAGCGGATCTACAATATGCAGAACCCAGTGGTGCAACCTTCTCCGAGTGGGCCGTGGGACCTGGCAATCGCCAAGCCAGACACCCTCTTAATATACCGCTCTGGAAGCCACCCTACAGTCGCATAACTGCCATCGACATGAACACCGGTGAGCACCTGTGGATGAAGCCTGCTGGGGAAACGCCGGATCGAGTTAAAAACCTGCCGGAGCTGGCAGGCATCGATATTGGTAATACCGGTTCCGGTGCTGCCGGTCCCATGGTCGCTACGGAGACTCTGCTCATCTATGGCAACCCAGCCAGTGATGGAACACCGCAACTGTTTGCTCTCGATAAAGCTACCGGTGAAGAAGTAGGTCGCATTGAGGCCCCCGCGGCGAGCCGTTACGGTATGAGCTCATGGGTACATGATGGTCATCAGTATTTGATACTGCAAACGGGTAGCAAATTAACTGCCATGGCCCTTCCTGGCGCCAAGCCAACAGCTGGCAGGGCACACTAAGGCTGAACCTGGTCTCTAAACAGAGAGACCAGGTAAGTAAGAAGAGGAAAAAGGAAAAAAAAAGGGGGTCGGAGGGATTATTTTTTAATCCCTCCGACCCCCTTTCTTCACCCCCTTTCTTCACCCCCTTTCTTTTCCCTTCCTTTTCAAGACCCCTTTTCAATAAGGTCTGTCCCCTTCTTTACTGCTCCGTCTTTATCTTGAACTCCGCGCTCAGCACCGGGTTGATATAGTCATCCGCCAGTACCCGATCAGGATCGGGGCGCACACTCAAGTAATCTACGTGAACCGGAACTTCCAGCCAGCCATGCGGCGTACCAGCCGGAATGATGACAATGTCGCCTTCCTTCACATGCTTGGAGATCCAGTCTCCCACGATCATGCCACTGCAGGAGGGTCCGTTTAAGACAGTCGTTACATTCGCCTCTGGATCCGATCCGCTGCCGTTCATGATCACCCCACCGGTGACCAGCGTGCCCGAGCCCGAAGCGATGTAGTAAGTCTCTGTCTGATGCAGATGCATGATGCCCCGCGCCCCGCTGCTGCGATTTGTGCTGGTCACACCACAAGGCCGCGCGGGATTTTCATTATCCCTGGCACTGCCTTTGACAACGGCGCCGCGGTGGATGATACCCACCGAGAGGTTCAGCTTGCCGATGTCGCGGCTGACGATCTGTCGGTCCACCCCCGGCAGTTCGTTCACCTTACTCCACTGTTCCTCGGTGATGTAGGTGGCGTAGGACTGGTCACTCTGGGCCATCGTCCCGGTAGAGGCGGCGAGTAAGGGGGCGGCGAGTAAGAATTTGACGTGCTTATTCATGGAGTTCTCCTTGTTATGATTCTGCGGCGATCCACAGACAGACGGCACAGGTCGAATGGGCGGCCTGTCACTGGGACAAAATGTATCCCCACCCAAGCACGTTGTCCAGCTTCATGAATTCTCGCTAAGGCCTCGGCTTGCCTCCATCACCGAACTTGCGAACTCCACCCCTGCATGACGGCGTGTTGGCCTGGATATAAATTTCGTGGGTTGCGTCGTTCAATCTCCTGTCACACGGCGCACCGTAACCTCTATGCCAATTCAACCGCCCTTTCAAAATGGCGCGTGCAAGGTCTCGATCCTCGTAAGCCATCTGCAGACAATATTGGCCTGATAACGCTCTATTGACCCGATAACTCTCTATTGACCCGATGCCTCTCTATTGACCTAATGACTGTCTGAGCCAGAATTTAAAAAGTTAGCGAGCAGGTTTGGCGGATTTTCTGCTCACCCCGCGCCAGCCAGTTAGACTGCTTTGCTGCTTGAATTTGGAAATACTCTGGACTACTCTGCTTGTCCTTGTTTTAGAATTGCTGGAAAATTTCCGCTAGCAAGTCATTTGCCCGCCCGGAGAAACCGACAAAAACCGTAGTAGATATTGTACAAAGGAGAATAATAATGGCGTTAATTAGACGCACAAAAATTGTGTTAGCCGCATCTGTTGTACTGGGTTCGCTGATAGCATCCAGTGGGGTTCTGGCCCAACTCGTTTCAGCCGAAGCATTAAACCCATTCAATACCCTGGAAAACCCCTATAGAAGCAACGGACAATGGTCTACGCTGCCTGATAATAGAACCTGGGGCTCGACGGCCGGTGTCGATATAGATCCCGACGGGGTGCATTTGTGGGCTATCGACCGCTGCGGCAGCAATAGCTGCGTCGGTTCCGATCTGCCTTCCATTCTCAAGATAGATCCCGACGGCAATGTGGTCAAAGCGATAGGCGGTGGTTTATTTCTGTTTCCACACGGCTTACATGTCGATAAAGATGGCAATATCTGGGTAACCGATGGCCAGGGTCCGCGACCCAATGAACCACTGCGCGCAGGTAAAGGCCATGTTGTTATCAAGCTAAGTCCAGAAGGCGAGGTTCTGTTAACTCTGGGGACGCCCGGCGTCGAAGGTAATGGCAGCGGGCCATTGCTCAGTGAACCCTGCGACGTGGTAACCAACGACAACGGAGATATCTTTGTCGGCGATGGTCATTCGGGGCAGAATGCCAATGCTGGCCCTGACACCGTGGCGCGCATTGCCGTCTTTGACAAGAGCGGAAAGCTCATCAATTCCTTTGGCCACTGGGGTTCTGGTCGGGGCGAATTGAGAACACCTCATGCCCTGGACATCGATTCTCGAGGCCGCCTGGTAGTAGGCGACAGAGGTAATAACCGGCTACAGATTTTCGATCAGCAAGGCAATTACCTGGAAGAGTTCACCGATTTTGGTCGTCCAAGCGGAATCTATATTACCGCCGATGACACAATCTATGTGGCCGATTCTGAATCTCAATTCAGAGAGGGCCATCATCACCCAGGTTGGAGACACGGTGTCCGTGTTGGAAGCTTGCGCGAAGGGACGCCAAAATACTTTATCCGCGGTATAGTCGGTGATTATCCAGACGGTTCAAATCCAGAAGGCGTAGCTGTAGATGCCGCGGGCAATGTATTTGGAGCCGTAGTCTCCGGTGGTGGCGCCATGGTGAGATCAAGCATACCCCGCCCCTGAAATCTCGAAAATACACCGCCGCCTGCGAGGCGGCGGTGATGTACCGAACTTGTCTGCCGTCGGCATTTGACCGGCAGCAGATCTTAACGCCCCTGCAAGGATTTCGAATTTCTAGCCGCTTGTTGAAAAGCTCTCAGGCGCGTGCAAGACAAGGCAAGATTTGGCGAAAAAA
>JABMOK010000068.1 GCA_013204155.1 Pseudohongiella sp.
CTGAAGCTGAGTTTATTAAAATAGTCCGCCGATTGAGCGACAGTCATTGCGGTGACGGCAGGCAGATTCAGGCCCTTGATCAGCACATGGCGCGCGTCTCTTTTTAAACGCGTGCCCGCACAATCTGGACATGACTGAGAGCTTAGATATTTGCCTAACTCTTCCTGCACCGTGCTGGATTCGGTTTCTCGATAGCGGCGCTCCATATTTGGCAAGATGCCTTCGAAGGGGTGGCTACGGGTAACGGTATCGCCGCGGTCATTCACGTAGTGGAAGTCAATGACTTCATTGCCACTGCCGCGCAGGATATGATTTTGATGCTTCTTGGAAAGTTTGTTAAACGGCGTCTCGACGGTAAAGTGGTAATGTGCCGCCAGAGAAGTCAGCATTTGAAAGTAATAGATATTGCGGCGATCCCAACCACGAATGGCGCCCTCGGCCAGAGCCAATGCGTCATCGGTGATGATGCGCTGTTGATCGAAAAATTGCTTCACTCCCAATCCATCACAACCGGAGCAGGCTCCAGCTGGATTATTAAAGGAAAACAGTCGCGGTTCGAGTTCCGAAATGCTGTGGCCGCACTGCGGGCAAGCGAATAAGGCGGAGAAAACCAGATCTTCCTGTTGCTCGTTGGTCTCTGTCAGGCTGACAATAGCCAGGCCATTAGCGAGTTGAATGGCCGTCTCGAAGCTTTCAGCCAGTCGCTGTTCGAGTCCCGGTTTGATCTTGAGCCGGTCTATCACTACATCGATTGAGTGCTTCTTGTTTTTTTCCAGATCGGGTGGATAGTCAATTTCACAAACCAGACCATTCACTCGGGCGCGGATAAATCCGCTGCTGCGCAGTTCGTTGAATACATGTAAATGTTCGCCCTTGCGCTCGCGGATTACGGGGGCAAGTATCATGATGCGGCTGTCCAGGGGCAGCTCCATCACCTTGTCCACCATCTGGCTTACGGTTTGCGCCTGTAACTTGATGTTGTGATCAGGACAGTGGGGCTCTCCTACACGGGCGAAGAGCAAACGCAAGTAGTCGTATATCTCGGTTATGGTGCCAACCGTCGAGCGAGGGTTATGTGAGGTTGATTTTTGTTCAATGGAAATCGCCGGAGACAGGCCCTCAATATGGTCAATATCCGGTTTTTCCATCATTGAGAGAAATTGTCGTGCGTAAGTGGACAGGGATTCGACGTAGCGGCGTTGGCCTTCGGCATACAGGGTATCGAAGGCCAGGGAAGATTTGCCTGAGCCGGACAAGCCGGTGATAACTACCAGCTTGTCGCGGGGGATAGTGATGTCGATATTTTTTAGATTATGGGTGCGCGCACCCTGTACTACAATCTGGGCCATGAGGAGCTCAATTCGGTTGGCGGAACAGAGCATTATCTGCAATTCTACACACCCGAGTAAAGCGCCGCCTGAAAATAGTGAAAGTGGAGTTAATTCTCGGGAAAATTTCTAAAGCAAGCGAGCATGATATACACTAACAAATCTGATCGAGAGTAACCTATTAAATAACCAGCAATCTGATAAATCAGATGTAGCAGCGGAGGCAGGCAGTGGCAAGTCGGGGTGTAAATAAAGTAATTCTTGTGGGAAATGTCGGTAACGACCCTGAGTTCCGGGTTATGCCAAATGGCAACGGTGTTGCCAATGTCTCAATTGCGACCAGCGAAGCCTGGAAAGACAAGACTTCCGGTGAACAACAAGAAAAGACAGAGTGGCATCGAGTGATATTCTTCAACCGTCTGGCTGAAATCGTTGAGCAGTATGTTAAGAAAGGCTCCAAGCTGTATATAGAAGGGAGACTGCAAACGCGTTCCTGGGAACAGGATGGCGTGAAGCGCTACACCACGGAAATTGTAGCCTCTGAGATGCAGATGCTGGATTCTCGCGGGGGAGCCGGTGCCAGCCCTGGAGATAATCCATTCGGCCAGAATCAGACCTCTCAGCCTTCGCAATCGTCAGCACAATCTTCGTCACAAGCCGCCACCCAACAGTCGGCACCGGCTAATTTCGATAATTTCGATGACGATATCCCCTTCTAGAGATTCCTTACACGAGCGTCGCCAATGATCTTGTTCGCTCTGGCCAAGATCAGAAGCATGCAAAATGCTGTCAAGCAGAAGCAGGGTACAGACCAGCTTCTGCTTGACTTCGTCCCGGGTTCGATCAAACTTTAACCCATGTCTATTCGAATCATAGCGGCTCGCCCCACATGAAATTGTTTCTGGTCGGCGGCAATAGCCCAACGGGGAAGGATTTAATTGAAATTTTGCGGCGGAACAAAATTCGATTTATCGCGCCCGCCGATAAACATTTCGATCCCGATAATGGCGTCGCCATTGCCAAGCTGATTACCGATTTCGCGCCAAGCCAATTGATAAATATGGCGGATTTTATTTCCCGAAATCATAGCGCCCTGAAACGGGCTCAGTCCTCTGAACATCGCTGTGAGCAAATTAATACATTGCTACCAGGCGTCCTGGCTGAAATTTGTAATCATCTTAATATTCCCATGCTGCATCTTTCCAATGCTTATGTATTCGACGGCGAAAAGAAATTGGGCTACAACGAGAATGATGAGCCAAACCCTCAAGGTGTTTATGGTCATTGTTCTTTGGCGGGTGAATTGGCAGTTCAGCAACATCCCGCGCACATCATTATTCGTTCCGGCTGGTTGTTCGGGCAGCATAAGAAGGGATTGATAAAGTCCTGGATTGGTTCAATAAAGAAGCACGAGGGCGAGATATCTGTGTGGCGAAGGAGCCTTAGTCCTACGCCCACTGCGAATTTGGCGGCGGCTATACTCGCGGTTGCACAACAGATTGACTGTGAAGCCAATGTTTGGGGGACTTATCACTACAGTGGATTGGAAACCAAAAAGGAAATCGAGTTTGCCCGCCAGACGTTGCAATATGCGGCCAATCACGACGAGGAAATCTACCAGTTACTCGATCGCATAAAGATTACCGAGCGGCAGGCAAGGCCGCGGGAAATACTAAACTCAACTCTTTCCAGTAAAAAATTATTCGACACCTTTGGTATTAAGACCAAGTCCTGGCACGGTAATCTGAAGGAAACTATCCAAACCCTGTATGTTGATCGATTACCGTCTGCGGGTAATGACTTTACACATTCATCGACTGAATCCTACGATGCCTGAGATCAAACCATGAATCAGACCAGTAAAAGTCGACTCACCCCGATTGATGCGGCAATCGATGCATTGCTGCAGAATCTTCCCGTCATTGAGGAAACGGAAACGGTAGCGCTGTTGAGCGCGAATGGCCGGATACTGGCCGAAGATTGCGTTGCAGAGATTAATGTCCCCTCCCAGGCGAATAGCGCGATGGATGGTTATGCGATTCGCGTGGAAGATTTAGAGGGCGAGACTGGCACTCTCGCGGTTAGTCAAAGAATTGCGGCGGGTGAGCTTGGTGTCCAGTTAAATTCCGGGGAGGCGGCACGAATATTTACCGGAGCCCCGATTCCACCTGGCGCCAATGCGGTGGTAATGCAGGAGAATTGTTCTTTAAGCGGCGAGCAGCTGACAATCCTGCAGAAGGTCAGCCGTGGTGAAAATCTGCGGCAAGCAGGTGAAGACGTCGCCGCCGGTAGCCGGCTTTTTCAAGCCGGTCATCGCTTGCGGCCACAGGATGTCGGTCTGCTTGCGGCTATCGGTAAAAGCCGGGTTGAAGTCAAGCGCCAACTAAGAGTCGCTTTAATGACAACCGGTGACGAATTGGTGCAACCCGGCACTGAATTGAAAGCAGGGCAGATCTATAATTCAAACTACTATACGCTCTGCGCAATGCTGAATGCGCTGAATGCGGAGGTTTTGGACTTCGGCATAATCGGCGATGATTTCAACAGCACGAGAACGGCATTGAGAGAGGCTGCGGCGGCGGCCGATTGCATAATCAGTACCGGTGGCGTTTCAGTGGGTGAGGAAGATCATGTGAAGGCCGCCGTTGAAGCGGAAGGTTCTCTGCAGATATGGAAATTGGCAATCAAACCCGGCAAGCCATTGGCCTGTGGCATTGTAGAGGGAATCCCATTCTTCGGCTTGCCGGGCAACCCGGTATCGGCGTTTGTCACCTTTGCGTTGGTGGTGAGACCCTGTCTGTTGAGTATGCTAACTTGCCTAAACCCCTTCGCCCAAAGATTTAACATCAATGCCGGCTTTACGGCGTTAAAATCCGGCGAGCGGCAGGAGTATATGCGCTGCGTGATTGCCGATGATGAGCGAAGTGGCTTGCAGCTACTACCCTTTGGCAATCAAAGCTCCGGTGTCGGGGCATCTCTTAGTAACGCGGCCGGGCTTGCAATAATTCCGCCCTATACTTCCATCGCTATCGGCGATAGTCTTGATTTTATTCCTTTTTCCGAAATACTGAATTAGGGCAGCTCTGGTTCTACTCAAAGTCTTTTGTGATGCGAAATCTTTCTACAATTCTTGTTATCGGCGTAATTTTACTCGGCTGTGTGTCGCAACAACCGGTGCCTGCCGCGGCGACAGACGATAGTTCAAGCGCGAACCTGAGGGTCAGGGTGTTATCTGATGGGCGGGTTGTATCCGGCTCGACTCCTGTTGATCAACAGCGTTTACTGGCGGATATTTTGTATGAGGCACTCCAGGCGCTGAGTGACGACCGGCTATTAACGCCTATCGATGACAATGCGCACGCCCGGTTCAGGCGGGTGCTGGCCTATGATTCTGATAACCCGATCGCCCTGCAGGGAATCCAGGATATAGTGCTTCGTTATCTGGAGTTATGCGAACAATCTATGCATCGCGGTCTGTTTGAAGAAGCCAGTACGATGCTGGATAGAGCCCGCTTTGTCGATGCAGATCATCCGGATATCGAGAGAGTGTCACTCGCCCTGGAAGCGGAAATGAGTTCTGCAGATCTGTTTTTTGCACTGGATGATAGAGAATTTTCCCGTCGCACGGAGCAGGCCCAGAATCAACTTGTGGATATAGCCCTCCAGGCGAAACAGCATAGTGCCCTCTTTCTTATTACCGCGCCAAATGATGATCTTGCCCGCTGGATGGTTTCTGTCATGAGGGAAGCGGTTACTGGTTATCGATTGCGAGGAAATATTGAATTGGCTAGCCGAACCAGTATACGTCTGCGATTGCCCGCTATTGCGGATTAATGGCGATGAAGTGGTGAGCAGAACCCAGACGATTTTGCCTGTGATTTTGCTTGTGAATACAGCTTGATGTGGTAAATCGCAGGCTAAATTCAAAGTCGAAGCTTGAATGGAGTAAATTGATTTCATGTTCTGGACTACTATCAAACGAAAGCTTTTCTGGCCCTTTTCATGGTTCAGTTCATGGCTTGGCTCATGCTTCAGTTTCACTGGCGAGGGTAGTTTTTGGAAAAAACTGATAGTGACTGGCTTGGGGTTGATGCTAATCCTGATCTTGTTGACTGGAATGGTTTGGAGCAGAGAGCCTGCGCCATTTTCGGTTGCGCAGAACACCGAGCAGAAGCTGGCAGTAAATGGTAGTGAGTATGTGGTCGGCAGTACCACCACCGCGGCACTGATTAGAGTTGCCCAGACATTATTAGACAAGCCAGGGGGATACTTAAGTAACGATGTCATGCCGCCTGGCCTTTACTTGGACAATATCGCAAATTGGGAATTTGGCGCCCTGGTTCAGGTGCGTGATCTGACCCGGGCGTTTCGAGAAAACTTTAGTCGCTCTCAATCGCAGTCTACAGAAGATCCGGATCTCATTATTGCCGAACCAAATTTTCAGATTAATAGCGACAGCTGGCTGTTCCCGCCCTCTGAGAGTGAGTATCGAGCGGCGATCGCGCGGCTGGATTCCTATAGTGTACGTATAGCTGATCCGCTCAATAGCGATGCTCAGTTTTATGCCCGCGCAGACAATCTCTCCAACTGGTTGCTAAATGTCGAGTCGAGACTGGGAAGTTTGTCGCAACGTTTAAGCGCCAGCGTAAGACAACAGCGCATTAATCTGGATACCGCCGGGGAGCAGGGTGCGACACAATCTACCCCGGTTCGACAGGAAGTCTCGGTGAAAACCCCATGGAGTGAGATTGACGATGTCTTTTATGAGGCACGTGGCACTACCTGGGCACTGTTGCATTTTCTACAGGCAGTAGAAATAGATTTTCAACAAGTATTGGAAGACAAAAATGCAATGGCGAGTCTGGATCAGATAATCAAAGATTTGGAAGCCAGCCAAAGAACGGTTATGTTCCCTTTAATATTGAATGGGTCAGGGTTTGGTATTTTCGCCAATCATTCACTGACCATGGCGAATTATATTTCCCGCGCCAATGCGGCCATTATCGATTTGCGCAGTTTGTTAGCACAGGGATAGAATTTTTAATGCCGTGTGCCTGTCGCCGAAGAAAGCGTCACGAAAAATTTAACATTGATCGAGAATTTTCTTGAGTAGACCATTTTCCATTTCACGTTACCTGCCGATACTTGACTGGGGTCGGCGCTACAATAAATCCAAGCTGATGGATGACACAGTAGCAGCCATCATCGTCGCTATCTTGCTCGTTCCGCAGGCGCTTGCCTATGCGCTGGTGGCTGGTATGCCGCCCGAAACGGGCTTGTATGCGAGTATTTTCGGCCTCTTGGTATACGCATTATTTGGTACCAGCAAGACGGCATCTGTCGGACCTGTCGCAATACTTTCTTTGATGACCGCCGCCGCGCTTGCTAAGCTTTCTCTGTCAAACAGTAGTGAATATATTGCCGCTGCGCTTACCTTAACATTTCTCTCTGGAGTATTTCTCCTGTTATTGGGACTCTTACGCCTGGGATTTATGGCGAATTTCTTGTCTCAGCCAGTGATTAGCGCATTCGTTACTGCCTCCGCAATTCTTATCGCGCTTAGCCAAGTGCAGCATTTGTTCGGAGTATCTGCCAGTGGGCAGAACATGACCGAACTACTTGTGTCGCTATCGCAATCGATCTCGAATATCAATTTCATAACATTTAGTCTTGGAGTAGGGGCAATTGTGTTTATAGTGTGGTGTAAGTCTGGACTAAAAAATATCCTCTTGAGTTTAGGCATGCGGCGAGAGGCCGTGTCAATTGTCTCTAAAGTAGGTCCGGTGATGGCTGCACTGATTACGGCACTAATAGCCTACGAGTTTCGTCTTGATCTGCAGGGAGTTCAACTGCTGGGCAAGGTGCCCCAAGGTCTCCCGGGGTTAACCCTGCCAAACTTTTCTCTGGATCTCATTACCAATCTTTTGGGGTCGGCCGTGCTGCTGTCCATTATCGGTTTTGTCAGTTCTATCTCGGTCGCGCAAACTCTGGCGGCGAGGCGCAGAGAACGAATCGATCTCGATCAGGAGTTGGTCGGCTTGGGAGCCGCCAATTTAGCGGCTTCATTTTCAGGCGGCTTCCCAATAGCGGGGGGATTTTCTCGCTCAGTGGTAAATTTCGATGCCGGTGCGGCAACTCCGGCCGCAGGACTGATGACGGCCATATTGATTGCGCTTGTTGCCTTGTTTTTCACGCCCATACTGTACTGGTTACCCAAGGTCTGTTTGGCCTCAATTATAATCGTGGCGACCTATCCCCTGATCAATTTTTCGACTCTGGGAAAATCATGGAAATACTCAAAACCTGATTTCTCCGCGGTACTCATTACACTCCTTCTGACTCTGATGGTTGGTGTGGAAGTAGGAATTGCAGCCGGCGTTCTCGCTTCTGTCTTGATTCATCTGTACAAAACCTCACAACCACATGTCGCGGTGGTAGGGCGAGTTGCAGGCACTGAACACTTCAGAAATATAAAGCGACACAAAGTTGAGACCTTTGATCATTTACTCTCTATACGAATAGATGAAAGCCTGTATTTCGCCAATACCCGATATTTGGAAGATCTTATATTTGCTTTGGTTGCCGAAAACCCCAAGGTGGAGCATGTGATCTTGATGTGTACTGCAGTCAACGAAATAGATATGAGCGCATTGGCAACTCTGCAGAAAATTAACGAGACCCTGCTTGATCAGAATATCAGACTGCACCTCTCCGAAGTGAAGGGTCCGATTATGGACAGGTTGGTTGATACGGCTTTTTTCGCCGGGCTGAGCGGGAATAATTATTTAAGTCACAATCAGGCCGTAGAAGATTTAAAAGACCAGCAGCTTCCCCTGTCGGCTTTATGAGTTGGCTTATCCTTGTTGTGTAACAAACACCAGGTAAACCCCATAGCCGGATAACAGAAAAACTCCTTCCATTCGACTCACGCTGAGACCGCTCCATGCCATGGGAAGCAAGAGCAAAGAGAACAGCAGCATGATGACAAAATTCTGTAATACAAATTGATCTCCATTGATGCTGATGATGAGAGAAGAGACGCCCAGAATGCATAAAATATTAAACAGATTGGAGCCGAGAATATTACCAATCGCTATATCCGACTGTTTTCTCCAGGCGGCTACCAGGGATGTGGCTAACTCGGGAATACTGGTCCCAATGGCAACCACCGTGAGGCCCACGACCGCCTCACTGACTCCAGCCAGGGTCGCTAAAATAATCGCATTGTCCACAAATACCTGGCTTCCAAACACCAACAGTGCAATGCCTGAGACGATGGCAAGTATGTTCAAGCTGGCTCCGCGGGCGAATATTTTGTGTGTTGTTAACACGCTGGATTCGGTCTCAGCCTTGGCCTGAACGTAATTAAAGCCGAGATAGGCGAACAGACCACTGCTAAGGATAATCCCGTCGAAGTAACCGAGTTGTCCATCCAATAGCAATAAGCCCATCAGTAGTGTGCTGGCGATTAGCAAGGGGATTTGTCTGCGCACCAGTTGTCGTTTAATTCGGATAGGGTGGACGAGCGCGGTTAGGCCGAGTATCAGGCCAATATTGGCGATATTGGATCCGATTATATTGCCAAGCGCCAAGTCGCCATGGCCTGTAGTGGCGGACTTCACGCTGACAGCAAGTTCCGGCGCACTGGTGCCGAAGGCAACAATCGTCAAGCCTATTATCAGCGGAGATATGCCATACCTGATCGCGAGTTTGCTACTGCCACTCACCATCAGTTCCGCACCGATGCCCAGTAGCACAAATCCACAGAACAGGAAGAGAGTTGGAGTCAGCATGGCAATCAGTCGCGAATCAAATTAGAATTTGACTACCATCTTACCAAAATTGCTTCCGCTGAATAGTCCCAGAAAGGCATCGACGGCGTTATCGATACCCTCGATGACGGTCTCTCGGCTTTTAATCTTGCCTTGTTGAATCCAGGGGATCATTTCGGCTAAAAACGCGTCTCGCAGCTCACCATGATCCGAGACGATGAATCCATTGATGCGAATTTTCTTCCCCACTATCAACATGAGATTATTCGGACCCGGTGCGGGTTCGGCATTATTGTAGCTGGCGATCATGCCGCAGGCAGCAATACGACCAAAGGGATTCATCACATTCAGCGTCGCCTGCAAGTGATCGCCGCCAACGTTTTCGAAATATACATCGACACCATCCGGTGCCGCTTGGGTAAGCGCCTCGGTTAAATCGTCGCAGGTCTTGTAATTAATCACCGCATCCACGCCGCATTCATCCAGTAGCCACTGGGCTTTGGCATCGCTGCCGACACTGCCAATTACCCGGCAGCCTTTCAATTTAGCGATCTGACAGACATTGGCGCCGACCGCGCCGGAGGCGGCCGAAACAAACACTGTTTCTCCCTCTTTGGGCTCGCCGTATTTAAGCAGGCCTACATAGGCGGTTAGCCCAGGCATGCCCAGGGTGCCCAGATAAAGAGAAAGCTGTTCAGCATCAAAGGGCTGCAATTTGCTTACGGTATTTGCCTTGGCAAGAAATTTGTCTTGCCAGGCCGCGTTATTAAGTACTATATCGCCCACCTGCAGGCTGCTGTCAGCAGACTCGATAACTTCGCCTACCGCGCCGCCGTACATCACTTCATTGAGTGCATAAGCCTGGGCATACACCGCATCGGCACGCATGCGTCCACGCATATACGGATCTACCGACATATAGAGATTTTTAACCAGCACTTCGCCCTCTTGTGGCGGATTTAATTCAACTTCTACCAGAGCGAAATTTTCATGGCTGGGCATGCCGCTCGGGCGGCTGATTAGATGCACTTGTTTAGCACTGTAATTTGTCATGTTTTACTCGGGCTGTTTGCCGTTCGGGAAAGGTTTGTCGTTCTGAAAAGGTTTGTCGTTCTGAAAGTGTTAGCGGTGCGAAAAAAGTTTGTCAGTTGCTCGTAGCCGCAATCGATTTTGCATGTCGATTTTGGATGACGACCACGGCGATCAACAGTGCCGCGCCGATAAAATGGAAAACCATCGGAAAGGGTGCCCACATGAGTAGAATTGCGCTGAGCAATAGTATGCCGGCGATAAGCCAATTAATTTTTTCCTCCAAGTGCCATTGTAAAATACCGGCCATGGCATACAGCCCCATGCAGGACCAGATAAACACTTCGATACGTTCCGGCCAGGTTCCGGATATCAATGGCGAGTAGGCAAATAACACCGGCACCAGATACAGGCCCTTGGCAACCTTCCAGCTGGTCAATCCAGTCGCCATCGGTCGGGTACCGGCAATCCCAGCGGCGGCAAAGGCGGCTAGACAGACAGGCGGAGTCACATTGCTGTCCTGTGATAACCAGAAGATGATCAGATGCGCACTGAGTAACATGCCAGTGAGCATTTCAGGGTCGAGCAGTTCCTGCCGAATAAGCTGTTTCATCTCCAGCGGCATTTCCTGCAAGGCTATCAACGGATCGCCGCCAAACAGCCCAATCGTAGCCGTCACATTGGAAGGCAGATCTCCCGCCTGCAATGCTACCAGTAGCTGCGATTGGGTAATCAGATCAAAAATTAGCGGCGCCGACAGCGTGGCTAAAACAATATAGGAGGCAGTTACTGGCAGGCCCATGCCTAATACCAGCGAAGCCAGAGCGACCAGAATTAGAGTGATCAGCAGGCTGCCCTGAGCCCAGTCCACAATCATTAGGGAGAAAGCATTGCCGATGCCGGTGGTGGTCACCACGTTAATGATAATGCCCACTGCTACCAGCAGCAGGGCGGTGGAGACCATGGTTTTTACCCCGTCCACCATCGCATCGAAAATATCGGCGGGTCGCATGGGATTGGGGGAAAGCCATGACGCGCCAATGACACTGAGAATAGCAAAGGCGGCCGATGTTGTGGGTGTGCGACCGGATACGAGAAACCCGACCAGCACAGCCAACGATATAATGAAGTGCCAGCCTTCTTTCAATACGGTGATTACCGATTCAGAATTCTCATCATGGGTAGGGTTGAGACCAAGCCGTTTTGCTTCGATACGAACGAAGTAAGAAACGGTCAGAAAATAAAGAATGGCGGGTAAAGCCGAAGCCGCAATAATCGTTAAGTAAGAAATTTGTGTATAACTGGCTAATACAAACGCGCCGGCACCCATTACCGGTGGCATCAAGGCGCCGCCAGTGGATGCGGCGGCAACCACGCCAGCAGAAAATTGCGCATTGAAACCGGATTTTCGCATCATCGGAATAGTTATAACGCCGGTGGAAACCGTGTTGGCTACAGCGGAGCCAGAAACTGATCCCATCAAACCGGAACCCACCACGGCGACCAGACCGGCACCACCGGTATAGCGTCCTGCGAGGCACTGGGACAGCTTGACGATAAAATCACCGGCTCCGGAACGCAGCAGGAAAGAGCCGAAGATAATGAACATAAATACAAAGGTGGAAGAAATTTGTGCAGTGAGTCCAAACATACCTTCGCTGGTAAAGAAGCTTCGATACAGCACAGTCTCCAGGCTTAATCCCGGAAAGGAGAACACGCCGCCTATATATCTTCCGAGGAATAGAATATAAGAAAGAGAGATCAGAATAAGCGCCGGCATAAACCAACCGGTAGTGCGCCGGGTAAATTCGATGGCCAGACCAATGGCAATTAGCGAGAACACATAATCACTCAGAATATATTCAGTCTCTCTGGCATACAGCGCATTCTCGAATAGAATTAAGTAGGCTGTGGTGAGTATGGCAACGACCGCCAGGGCGACATTTACCCAATAGCCGACAGACTTTGTGGATACCTTGTCTGATTCATTGGTCATCAAGGCGCAGATGGCACAGAAACCACCGAAGTGAATGGCGGATAACCATAATTCTGAAATACTGGAAAACACATTGCAGTAGATGTGGAACAAGGCAAAGAAAAAGGCAGCCCATCTTAAGTATTTTGATTTCATGAAAGCTGTTTAAACTCCTTCCGGTGGTTCTTCGAGAATGAGTCGCTCGGGTATCTCGAGCCCGACTTCACGATAGTAGCGAATCGCACCAGCGTGTAGCGGTGCGCCGAGGCCTTCGATTGCGATTTCAAGACGCATGTCTTTAGTAGCGCCATGAATTTCTTGCAGCGTTGCCAAATTTTCCCATATAACTTTTGTAATGTTGTAGACCACTTCTTCAGGGATGTCGTCACGAGTAACCAAAACATTGGGTGACGCGATAGTGCGTATTAGCTCGGCTTGGTTGGGATAGGTGTTCGGCGGGAATTCATACCAGTCCCACAGGGGATACCGGGCATTTAGCTTGTCCATTGTCTCCTGCGTCCAGTTCAGGATTGTCATGCGATCACCAAGTAAGGCATAGGCTTGGGTAATAGAACTGACTGGTGCGCCCGCCGGGATATTCATGCCAACGATGTTGCCATCCTGTAGCGCGCTGGTAGTTGGGCCATAACCCATATAGGCCAAATTAAATTTATTTTCGTAATCGATGCCCAGCGTCTGCAGAATAAATCTGCCGGTCTGATCGGCGCCGGAGTTTCTTGCGCCAAGTACATAACGATCGCCGTCGAGATTATCCAGATCCATGATCTCGCCAGTGCTGGCCAGTTCGCTAAGCAAGACGAAATGTTCAACATTTTGCCACAGTGCACTTACGCTTCGCATATGGGTCTGGGGGCTGCTTATCGGGCCTTCGCCAGCCCACGACCAGGCGCCGAAAGGCCCTTGCAGGATGGCAAATTGCACCTGATTGTCGCGCAGCAACTTCACGTTTTCCAGCGAGCCTGCCGAGCTAATCGCGGTCAGGGAAATTCCTTTAGTGGCAGCAAGCTGAGCGTGGGCGATAGTGGCAATGGCAACACCCACCGGATAATAAGTGCCACCGGTAGTGGCGGTGGTCAGTATATAAGGTCGGGCACGGGTTAATTCATCGCTACAGGAAACCAACAGGATAGACAGAACAAGACTAACGACGACATTTTTCATTAACAGACCAATGTAACTGGGTAAAGCCGCTACAAGATTGTAAACTTGCCTATTCTAATTATTTATCTAAGCCTCTGAAATTAGATGGAAAATCCTGTTTCAAATAGCCCTCCAAGTGGCAACCGATGAAACCATATTTCATCTAAAAGCACAACGAAAGGACGGCCATGTTCTGAAATAGGCCTGCTGGCAAAAGAGTTCACAAAATACTGGCGACCAGCAATAGTTCTAGTTGGTCGTTTGTGGTGGATTAAACCGTATCGCTCGACCAATACCACGGCCTCCCTGTGCAGGCCCGCTTCTGAGGATTAATCCCGGGTTGCCACCAGGGCCTATGCCACTGGTAAATGTACTCGTGCTATTTTGCTTTTGTTGTTCGCTCTGAAATTCGGCGAACGCGTCCAGCTCAGATTCGCTGAGCTCATAGGCAAGCGCTTCCCGCTGGGCTTCGGGGCCCATAATTGCGCGCATCTGAAACCGAACGTCGCGTCGATCCACATCCGCTGGCAGAGACTGCATTTCCAGAGCCAGGTCCATGCGCGCCTGATTCTGATCGGCAATTAAATTGTCCAGAGCGCCGACAATCACCTCCATGCGCTCGTCACTGACATTCAGTGATTGCAGGAAACCACCGAACTGCCCTTGCAGCGACATCAGTTCGCCCAACTCGACAGGGTCGAGCGCGGCCAATTGTTTGAGCAGATTTACTCTGGAGTTTGCAT
This sequence comes from Pseudohongiella sp., assembly GCA_013204155.1. Taxonomy (GTDB): domain Bacteria; phylum Pseudomonadota; class Gammaproteobacteria; order Pseudomonadales; family Pseudohongiellaceae; genus UBA9145. The sequence goes on from JABMOK010000068.1 coordinate 14,009, forward strand.
CGGAGTTTGCATCGGAGGTGGCGGACTGTTGCTGCATTTGGCTACTGAGTTGTTGTCGAATTTCATCTTCCAGTTGCTGATAGTCGGGATTAAGCTGTTGTTGGGATGTTTGTAGTTGATTGGAGAGGGCGGTGAGTTGGCTATTGCTGGTTGTCAGCTGGCTTTTCAAATCCTGAATCTGCTTTTCAGAGTCCAGCCGTCGCCGGCTATTACTTTCTACTTGCGACAGCAGCTGTGTCACTTGCCGCTCGTAGTCCACCAGTTGTTGCTGTAGCAATTTGCTTTTCTGCAGCGAATTAAAGGCAAATATCCCGCCGGTACAGAACACTAAAAAGGCGATGACAATAATGGCTTTCATACTTAAGATTTCTTCTTATCTGCACCCAATGTGTCATTCACATGACCGGACAGGGGTTTCTCTTCTTCCAGTTTGCCGATCAACAGTATCGCGCCAACAAAAATGGCGGCGATAGTAGTAATGCCGAATATCAGCACAATGCGAAAGAACATTTCGATGTAGACGCCACTCAAGTAGAAGACCAGTTCGGCGATCAAATTCACCAGTACCAGGGAGATGCCGAATGTTATCCAGACCGCGTGCTTCATGCGTAATTATCCCTGATGAGATGGATGGCAGAGTGATGAATTCGTCCGAATTCATTCACTTCGAGAGTAACAGTATTCCCTCAATGTGACTACTGTCGATGTTGGTAAACACAAACACATCGTCCAGCCCGTCAGCATTCAATTCGGCGGGGATGATGTCGCCTTCAACAAGCTCTGTGTTGAGGTCGATGGAGATGTCGGCGACTTGTCCCTCGACACGCGCTGACAAGGCATTGCCGTTCACCGAGATGTTTTCAATGATATCGCGAATATTGATTTCGTAATCATTTCGCTGTCTGCTGTAATCCAGGGAACTGAGAATCATATCCGTATCAACTTCCTCTGAACTTTCCGAGCGGATGGCATTGAGAAAAATTTCCAGCTGATTATTAACCAGCATCAATAGGTCCTCGCCATCAAGATTGGCATCGAGGTTGGCGGTACTGGTAGGGATCGGGGCGCCGCCCTCGCTGTCTCTTACTTCTCTGCTAAGCTCAGTGAATGAGGTGGCCAATCTGAGAACCGATGGAAACTTCAAATTAATAGTCAATTTTCGAGTGGGCCGGCGAGAAAATCGATCACCCTCATTGGGGTAAATAAAGGCCTCTATAGCCACACTGCCTGACAATGCCAGCCAGATAAAAATATCACCCACGGATATGGGTTCTACCCGCCACAGCCAGAGATCTTTCAGACCATCTTCATTTTCATCGTAGAGAAACGTGCTAAGTACATTGCCGCCCGAGCGCAGGACTTGACGAGGTTCGTCAAAATCCATACCCCCGGCGGTGCCGCCATACAGTGAAACCTTGCCCCCTTCTCTAAGCAGCAAGTCTTCGATGTTATCACCATCGATGTCCTCGAGAATTTCCTCATGAGTCAGCGATAACAGGCCCGTCAGGTTTGAGAAGTCCAGAGAGTCAAAATCAAATTCGCCCAGCCTTGCTTCAATCTCGGCTATGTCGAGTGAATAACTGGGGGCCGCAGAAAAGTATTTCTCTGCAGTATTATCGGCAATAAAGACTTCCAGTTTCTCTTCGCTGCGAGAGATCAAGTCATCAAAGCCATCGCCGTTTACATCGCGCAAATTCATCATGGGAATTCTTATGGATTGCCCGGTTCGACGTTCCAATTGATCCGAATTGAGATTGGTTCGCATGCGAATATCTGAGCTAACACTCAAGCTGGGTTGATAGCTTCGTTCCTCGTGGTTTTCTTCAGCGCTGCGAATGTAAAGATTGAGTAGGCCAGCGCCCGGAACAATCAAGTCTTCCAGGCCATCCCCATTGACGTCTCGAGAAAAATGCAGACGATTGATTCCCTTGGTGAGAAATCCATCCAGGCCAGTCTTGATTACTTCGGGGTCCTGTATGGATTGATCCTTGATGTGCCAGACGAGGATTTCCTTGCCGTCGATGAGTGCAATAATTGATGCGGATGGTTTTTTCTGCAAGTTCGGTGGGCTGTAGGCGGTGCTTAAATTCCAGCCAACCGCCTCGCCGGGAAATTGCAGCTGATCAAAACCTGACGCAAAATCAAAACCGTTTTCATTTTGAAAATAGATCGAAACCTTGTTATCGACTATGACTATTAATTCTTGCAAGCCGTCCCCGTTGGTATCGGCGATAAGCAGATTATCGGTCTGGGCAGGAAACTGAAATGCTTGTTGGCTAAAGCTGAGTTCTGCTGCCGACAACGGCATCGATTGCCAGACTGGCAGAATAAAAATCGCACATCGGTAGAGTTGGCGCAGGTTAATCACGGTATGGCCACCAAAAGTGTAGTCGTCGTGGCATGTTTAAGTAATAAATCCGGATAGGCATCGGCGTTTAGTTGCAGCACCTCAAACTCAAAAACAGTTCTAGCCGAGATGTATTCCCAAAAAGGCTGATCGGCAATACCCAATTGGGCATCGATTTTCTTGGCCGCCAGTGTGCCATTATCGGTTATATACAGGGCATCTTTGATGCCGTCTCCATCGACGTCATACGCAAGTGACATCTGTTGCACCAGGCCGCGAACATTGCTCGCTGAGAAACTATCCTCTTGTCGTGAATCGGGACGTCTATTGAATAACTGTCCGGCTTCTTTGGCATCGCTGCCATATAACAACGATGTCCGGTTTATGCTGGCATTGCGCAGGGCATCCACCACCGGAATTGTGTAGAAGTTGACATTAAGCACGGGTGCGCCATCGTCTTGAAGAGTCAGAAAATTGAGACGAACATCGTAACCAGAGAACCGCATAATTTGATTCGGCTGGGCGAGATCGAATTTACCCTCTTGATTCAAGAATAGGCGTGCATCCCATTCGTCGCCATCGCCGCTCAGTCGTAGCAAGTCCACCCGTTGGTCCTGATTCATGTTGGCCAACCGGATATCACCTCGGGTCTCTATCGAGCCGGTCCAATCGGCCTGTTCGCTGAAGCCAGACTCCCGGTCCTGGTAGTGAATATTCAATTGACCGAGGCCATCGTCACCGACATTGAGATACACGACATCCAATAATTGATCATCGTTGAGTTGGGCCAGTATTACCGAAGGCATCCAGCGTTCGCTGCGCAACAGATTTCTCGGTTCAGATTCCTGCTCTCTCCATTGTTCAATCAGACCGTCAAATGCGGAGTTATACTCTCTGGAAATATCGACAACCAAACCTTGTTCGGCGTTGATGCTGATGCTTGCATCGACACCCTCATCACTCCCCTGCCTTTGCGTTTGCGGCAGGTTTTTATTAATGCTGGAGAAGGTCGACACCCGTTCGAAATTCTCGGCGCCGTCTCCCTTAAAGAAACCAAATATTTCATCACCCGGCAGCAACAGATCCACATCGCCATCACCATCAATATCGCCGATATTGTCTACGAATTGCACCTGTTCCCGATCGGGGATGGTGGCGATCAGATCCCATTGCAGTAGCGGTTTGAGATTTCCCCCATAGCCTTCGATTGCCGAAGAAAGGCTAAATACACCACTGTTGGCGAACAGCAGCAGCTCCTTTCCTGGCTCCGGCCGTAGATCCGCAAATCCCACGGCTATGATCTCGGTTTTAATTTCGATGTGCTGGGGCGAGGCGCTGAAGCTGCCATCGGGGGCTTGATGGTAGACAAGCAATTCTCTGCCAATACCCGGCTGATAGTGTGCGTGCACAATGTCTTTAGCACCATCGCCGTTAAGATCGACGGTAACCAGCTGCTCCCAGTTATCCTCTCGTTCCAGCTCAAAGGCGACATAGTTGGACTGGGACAGTACCGACATCGGTGAAAGTGAGAGCAGGAAAAACACCAGGCGGGTGCTAAGCGGAAATAATTGTTGCGCGGGATAGTTCATTGTCAGTGTTAATTTTCTTCTTCGGTAAGTTCGCCAAGGTCACTGGTGATACTAATTAGACCCAATAAACTGTGAGATCGTTCACTCCCACTTCGTTGATAACTATAAAAAGAGAATAACCAGAAATCCAATACAGAAAGACTGTTGCTGACCGGGCTTAAGGAAGATTCATACTGCAATAAGGGCCCCAATGCTATTCGGCTAATTCGCCTGCCAGGATTCCATAAGCGCAGAGGAATCTGCGTAATTGACTGCGAGCGATATACCCCGAGCGTAACGCGATCACCAAGGGCAAAGTCTTGATTCAAACGCGTAATCAAATCCTGTGCCGAATTCAATTGATCACCATTAATAGAAAGAATCAGGTCGCCTACATTAATTCCGGCCTCTGCAAGTGGGCTCTCGGGGAATAACTCAACTACCCTGGCTGCCGCTAGCTCTGCTTGATTGCGCACTGTCAGCATTTCGGTACGATAGCCGGCTCGCGTCGCCAGCGGATCGATTCTGTAGAGTTCTTGAGGCGCCGCATTACCAGCAATTAACCGAGCGATCACCGTGGCCTCAAAAACCACGGTATTGCGTCTTAGCTTGAAGTTAAATGCGGTTTCCGCTTTGCTCTGCTGCTGTAGGGCCATTACCACGTCCGGGTGATTGGTCGGCGTATCGTTAATACTAAGGATGACGTCTCCAAGCTGAATTCCTGCTGAATCGGCGGCGCCATTGGCTGTGACATTACGCACTCTCACCCCGGGCAGAATTTCTATATTTGTCAGTGAGTCGCTTTCATTGAGACTGAGGTCCAGGCCAAAGTCGAGCCTCGAATTGCTTGCAGAGTTAGTGCTGATTAAACCGGGTTCCTCGACCGACATATTCAATGGGGGAACCAGTATCGAAGGCTGGTAACTGACACAGGCCTGTAATAACAATATCCCTGGCATACACAGACGCGCCGTTATTCGCAAACTAAGCGCTAGCAGACTCATCATATTTTTCTCCGCTGGACTATCACTATTATCAGAGCAAGAAATATTAGTAGCGCGGGTAAAGGCACCCAGGTATTCAGTTGTTGAACGCGCTCATCGATTAATACGTCGGAGTATCCACGTACCAGACGACTCACATCCTGCAAATAGGATTGATCGATCAGGGATGGTTGGAAACTGGCATAGATATAGTGTGAAAAATCACCCAATAAGCCTTTAAATATATCTATCGCCAGAGTAATTCCCAGGGCGGTGGTGATTGCCTGCGTGGCAGATTGTGCCGAGACCGAGATTAATAGTCCGAATGCTATGGCGGCAGGGATCGGGTAGATGGCGAGCAGCAATCCCAGTCGAATTTCTTGCAGGATTTCGGCTTCGCTGATTAGCTCGAATCCGTCTTCAACAACGGGAGCGAATTGCCAAAATAATCCGCTTAAGCCGTAACTCACTAGAACCAATAATAGTAGCGAGAGTACAGCGAGAATATGCAGGTGGATTAATTTCGCCGTAATCAGACTGGTCCTGCTTATGCGCCTAATCAGCAAGTGCCTTAGACTGCCAATGTCTCGTTCATAACTGAAACTGTAGGCGGCTTGTGCAACTAAGAGTAAACCCAGCATGGTCAGGCCGGTGCTCAGGCCATCGACATAGTAACCATAGGCATTACTGGCAATGGCATCATCGAAGTTGGAATTGCCCAACAAATTATCCCGGGCCTGCTGCCCCGTCTCGGTGATTTTTACGATCAGGATTTGCAGGAGTACCAGCAGCGCAGGAGCAAATACGATAAATTTGCTGGCAAAGGTGCGCAAGGCGACGAAAATTTCGGATCGGACAGCGGTTAACAGGCCATTCATGTCGCGGCCTCGCTGGTAATCTCGCGGAACAGGCTGGCAAGCGAGGCGCGTTTAAGAATCATTTCCGAGACGGGAATTTGCTGTTCTACCAGTAAGCGATTAAGCGTCGCCGAATCAATCTCATCAATCGATAGTTGTAAATAATCGGCTTCATCGCGGCTTAGAAGTTTGACCTTGTCGGTTTGTTCAATTACCGCCAGCGCCTGTTCTATGCACCCGGTTTTCAAAAGAACGGTAGTGCTGCTTTGCGCTAACAAACTGGCCACAGTATCACTGACAGCGATGCTGCCCTTGTGCAGGATGGCTATATGACTGCATATTTGCTCAAGATAAGGCAGTTGATGGCTGGATAAAAGAAATGCCGTTCCTTCCTCCTTGTTCAAGGTGGTGATGAGCTGCAGTACATCATCGACGCCTTCGGCATCGAGTCCGTTAAAGGGCTCGTCGAGGACTATGATTTCTGGCTGTCCGATCAAGGCGTGAGCAATAGAAGCACGACGTTTGTTACCCAGAGAGAGATGTTTGATCTTGAAATTGCTGAAGCGAGCGATACCCAGTAGCTGTTCAACTTCTGTAGCACAGCGGACCGGTTTTTCACACAGCAGTCTTGCCTGGTTGAGACATTGGCGTACGCTCAGGTTGGGGTGAAGACTGGCGCTATCGAAGATAGCTACCAGCTTGCCCCTGGCCTGGTGCAGTTGATCAGGGGTATGGCCCAGGACTCTGATTTCGCCAGCATTAAAGGCTTGCAGGCCCAGAATGCATTCTATCGTGGTGGTTTTTCCGGAGCCATTAAGTCCAACAAGCCCATGAATCGATCCCCGCTCGATCTGCAGGTTCAGGTCTTTAATGACTTCAAATGAGCCATAGCTCTTGTTTAGTCCGGTAACGGATAAGGCGTGCATAGTTGCCAGTACTCATCGCTTGGAGAAACTGAGCCAATGGGTGTTGGCTCAGTTTAAGTTGGGTCGGCTAACAAAATACGCGTGGCATCTTCAATAACAACGCGACAAACATTCTGTTTGATCCATTTCGATCGCTGACAGATTGTTCCACGAGCAATTTAATCCACGAACAATTTAAGCCACGAACAATTTAAGCCACGAACAATTTAATCCACGAACAGTTTAATCTACAAACAAGTCATCCACCTGGATTTGTTTGACCGTGCCGAATTGTTCCAGTTCCTCTTGATCGATGATAGAGAGGTCCCCAACGATCGAGATTAGCTTGGGGCGCTGTCGTACGTGTTCTTGTTGGAAACTTAACAGATCGTCCATTTTCGCGGATTGCAATTGTTGGTAGCGCTCGCGACGAGGGTCGCCTTCGATGCCGAGCCGCTCCCAGCCTCGCACCGCACCGATTACCTGACGGAAATTGATCTTGGAGGTGCGATAGCGGTTTATCAGGGCATTTACCGATTCGTCAAATCGCTCTGTGGAAGAGGGCATATTGTCGATCAGCTCGAGAAATGCGTTGAGGGCATCTACGGTCTTGTCAGTCTGGGTTCCGATGGATCCCAGCATCAGATTTTCCGCATTCAGCCTTCCACCCTGGGAGTAGGCCGCCGAGGCGGAGTAGGCCAAGGCCCGCGCTTCTCTTAATTCCTGGAATACTACGCTGGACATGCCACTACCAAAATAATTGGTATATACAGAGGACATAACACTGTCATCTTCGGTGTACTGCCCATCTGGAAATTCGATGCGAACCTGAGCCTGGGCAGTCTGTTGATCGACTACATAGATTTCGGTTTCATCAACGCTGCGCGCCGTGCGGAATCGATAGGCTGGCGTATCTTTCAGTTCGCCAGCAATATCATGATGACGGCGCAACACGGTAACCAATTCTTCAAGCGGCATGGAGCCGGTATAGGAGAGGGTGTGTTTATAGTTTAATAGGTCAGCCGGCAGGGCGAGTAATTCATCCACAGTAGTCGCGCGAATCTCATCCCCTGTTAAGGCTTCGAGCATTGGTGATTCTTCGCCGTAACGGTTGTACATATACAGCGCTCTGGCGATAGCCGGGGGAGAACTCTTCTGGTCTTCTCTGGATTTCAACAGCAGACCTTTCATCTGCTCCAGGGTTTGCTCGTCAGTAACCGGGTTTTTTATCAGGTCGAGCATCAATGCCAGCGATGCTTCGAACTGTTCATCCAATCCTGAAATAGAAATTCCGGAAGAATTTTCACCGGCACCGAAACTGAAATCACTTCCTATCTGATACCAGCGTTTCTGTAACTCTTCGTTACTCATGCTTGGGGTGCCAGCCACATCCATCAGAGCCGCCGCCAAATTCAGTTTCTCATTTTCCTCGGTTCCAACTTCGACATTAATTGAAAAAGAGAACAGATCATTGAGTGGGTTCGGTGCGTAATAGAGATCCACACCATCGGCGAATTCGATAACTCGATAGTCTGTATCTACTGCAACGAAAGTCGGTTCGATTTCCTCATACGGCATCGTCAGGATTTGTGCTGCGAACGAAGATTGTCGCGTGGGGTCGATGCTGACGGCATCAATCTGCGGCTTCTCTACTACCGGAAGATCAGCCGGGGCATCGATGCGATAAACGGCGACATAGTCGTTGCCAAAATATTTGTTGGCGACGTCAACTACATCCTGTTTGCTCAATTGACTCATGCGCTCGATTGAAGCTACGGAATAATCCCAGTCAGCGCCTTCAATAAACGACTGGCGCATCATGCTGACTCTGGACTGGTTAAATTCCTGACTGGCCTTCTCATTCTTTTTGAAATCATTAATGATGGCGGCGATGATCCAGTCTTCGAACTCGCCCGCTTTGATAATCTCAATTTGATCCAGTAGTAACTGTTCAACTTCGGCGAGGGTCTGATCCTTCTTTGGAATGCCATACAGGGTTTGCGAGCCTGCATCATTGAGAAAGGAAGGTGAAGAGCCTGCGCCGGCAACCAGTTGTTGCTGATTAAGGTTCAGGTTGATCAGGCCGGCCGTACGGTTGTCCAGGATCATGTCTAAAAGGATCAAAGCTTCTTTGTCCTGGCTGTTATTTCCCGCCGTGCGGAAGGCCAGCTGTACTTGTTCTTCTCCCGGGTATTGCACGGTGGCTCTTTCTACACCTTGCAAGGGTTTTTCTTCCCAGGGACCTACTGCAGGAATGGGCTTGGATTCCCAGCGGGAAAATTTTTCGCTGATCAAGGCGATGGTTTCATCGATGTTGATATCGCCACTGATGAAGATGCCCATATTGTTGGGGACATAGTAGGTGTCAAAATACTTCTGAATGTAAACCAGAGAAGGGTTTTTCAGGTGATCAACGGTGCCGATGGTGGGTTGTTGACCATAGGGGTGGACTTTGTAGAGTATTTCATCGAGCGCGGTGCCGATGATGCGATCCTTATTATCCAGAGAGCGATTTTTTTCCTCATAAACCGTTTCCAGTTCCGTATGAAACAAGCGGAACACTGGATTCACAAAGCGGTCGGATTCAATTTCTGCCCACTGTTGCAGGCGATTTGATGGCAGGCCAACTTTATACACAGTTTCTTCGTGCCAGGTGTGGGCATTGAGTGCAGAGCCACCCATGCTGTTGTACAGCTTGTCGATTTCATTTGGCACGGCCAGTTCGGCCGCTTGCTGGGCAACACTGTTAATTTCGGCGTAGATTTCGGCCCGTATGGCAGGATCGGTTTCACCATGGTGCTGTTCATACAGTGCGACTATTCGATCGAGATAGGGTTTTTCGGCGGCGTAATCCAGTGTGCCCAGGTGTTGATTGCCTTTGAATAACAGATGCTCGAGATAATGCGCCAGACCGGTGCCGTCGGCGGGGTCATGTTTACTCCCGGCGCGTACCGCAATCTCGGCATAGAAGCGGGGTTCTTCATGGTTTTCCGTCAGATAGACTTTAAGGCCGTTGTCGAGCTGGAAAATATGCGCGTCTACCGGGTCATTGTCATTCGCCCCATTGATACGACGATAGCCTAGGCTGTTGGCCGATGATTCAGCCAGTTGCGGCGGCTGCGCACTATTTTCGGTGCCTGTAGGGGTTCCATTGTCACTGCAGGCAACCAGCGCCAGCATGGCAAGAGGCGCCAGCAGAGTTCGCGTCCAGTTTTTCACAGTCAATAAATCTCTCATGGTTAGTGCTCCGCGATAATCAAACAATTTTCAGTGGTCAAGATCAGAATGCGGTTAATGTAGGGCATTCTGGGTGAAAATGGTAGAGACGTCGCGATTAAGCGACGCCTCTATTGAGGTAGATCTGCAGCGCCTACCCGGGCCCGCATTACCGAGACGCGACCGCTGCCATCTGTGCTTGCTTCCAGTATTACGTCAACGCCGTTGCTCTGGCTTTGCAGAAAGCGATCCAATTGCGTCAGCTGTTCTGCATTCAATTCTCCCTGCAGACGATCTCTCGTCCTCTGGTAAGCGGCAAGTTGATCGTTGTACGCCGTTATCATGCTGCCATCGTCTGCTATCAGCGCAGCATAGTTGTTTTGCGCCGAGAACAATTCATCCAGCATGACTTGCATCACCCGATCGTGTGAAGCACCACTGATGGCGCTACCAGATTTGGCAAGGCTATCACCGTAGATCTCATTAGCAGTTTCTTGCCGTATCAACAAATCGTATTGATTTAGCTCTGCCAGTTGTTGTTCAGTCAGCATCTCTTGCATAGCATTGCCTAGCGCGTCAGCACCGAACAGAGAGCTCGCCTGCTCGGCGGCGATACTGCCGTCGAGCAGGGCGCTTAGCCGCTGATTGCGCTCGCTCCCGAATTCAACCAGGGCCTCCATAACATCCAGCCTTTCGGTACCCGCTATGCCCAGGGCATTGACAAAACTGCCATACATCTTCGGTATGCTATCCTCCGCGCGTGAGCGCGCCATTGCTGGATCGGAGAATGTGGAGAATGGAGATCCTCCAGCCGCGCTTCGTGCGGGCGAAGTTGCCTGCGCCGCTTCCAATCGGGCTTGTTCCAACAGCGCCGGGTATTGTGGATCAATCTGATCTCGCGCCTGTCGCAGTGCCGTGTTGAGGCTGGATATCTGGCTGTTAGTGTTGAGTAGCTGCGCTTGTAGATCGCGAATCTGTTGTTCAAATTCAAGACGTTGCAGGGTGCTCTGCTCAGACTGTTGCTGCAGTTGGGTTTCAAATGTCATGGCTAAAGTCAGGCGTTGCTGCAGGTCTGAGTTTTGTATTTGCAAATAACTCAGGCCGCCAATCAGCAAGGCCGCTGCGATTATCAGGGCGAACTTCATCGATTCCTCGGGGCTTTGTCCTGTTTACACTATACGCGCCGCCGTTCAAGTTTAAAGCCTGACTGAGTCCAGATAATGTCCAGAAAGCGGGAGTGGGGATCGCTGGCATAGATACGTAGCAAGCCGCCGTATATTGTAAAGCGGCGCGGCACAGGAAAAAAGCATAAATAGTTCTCTTGTTATCCCACTTGCCCAGATGTCGTTTGGTCGCGATAGATAGACTGATTTAGAAGGTTCCAGCGTATACTTCTTCAGTTAACTCCATCGCAACAGCAAATTTGGCTAAATGATGAAATTGCGCTATAAAATTCTGACTATTGTGCTATCCGGCAGCATTCTCATGGCCTGTACCAGCAGTGCTAACAAGCACAGCGCAGACCAGGAAAGTTACGCCATCATCGCCGATAAGTCGGAATTGGTGCCAGGGATGAGCGCTCAGGTGGCTATCGATGATCAGGCGCAAATTGATTTAAGCCAATATTCGCTCAATAGCGATTCTTTCGAGTTTCTCGATAATGAAGCGGATAGCGAGCTGGGCGCTCAAATCATTAGTCTGAATGCGGCGCTGGATCTGTCTTTTCAACACAGCAAAGAGTATCAAACCCAGAAGGAGCGGCTGTATCTCGAAGCTCTGGCGCTGACCTTCGATCGCTATCGTTATACCCCTACTTTTTCAGCCGCAGGAAGTGCCAATTATCAGTGGGATGCGGAAGACCAGTTTGTGACGGATATGCAAACTTTGACCGGTATGGAAGCTATTTCTACCAGTGAGAGTATCGATGCCAGAACCAGTTTGGGGGCGAGATATTTACTCAAAGGAGGTGGCGCGATAGCGCTGAATCTGACGAATAACTTTACCCGCTTCCTCACCGGGGACATCAGTGAATTTGGAGCCGGCGCCTTAATTGGCTCGTTTACCCAGCCATTGTTGAGAGATTTCGGTACCGAGATCGAAACAGAGGCCTTGATGCAGGCGGAACGGGATTTACTCTATCAACTGAGAGACTTTACCCGTTTTCGCAAGAGCTTTGCCGTACGAGTGGCTTCTCAATACTATTCGGTGATGCTAAACCGGGAAACGGCGAAGAATAACTATGCCGGTTTACTGGCCAATAATCTTTCCCTGGAAAGAGAGCAGGCTTTTCAGGCAGAAGGCTTGAGAACTCTGTTGCAAGTGGGGCGTCTGGAACAATCTTCTCTGCAACAGGATTTACGCTGGACTTCATCTATCACCCGATACAAGCGTAGTCTGGACAATTTCAAGTTATTACTCGGTCTGGATGCAGACGCTAATATTGTTCTCGATGACAACGAGATGATTTTGATTACGGAAACAGGAATGCAAAGCCCGGACCTCGATCTGGAGCAAGCTATTGAATTGGCGCTGCAAACACGATTGGATCTGTATACGGAACTGGATCGTGTTCAAGACAGTGCGCGCAAGATCGAAGTGGCAGCCAATGCACTAAAACCGGGGCTGGATTTTAGCTTCGTGGCATCGGTTCCCGATGCAAACAACGGTAATTTGGGTGAGCTGGATTTTGAGAACGCCGTGTATACAGCTGGCCTGGATCTGGAGTTGCCGCTGGATAGTAAGGCGGAGCGGAATAATTATCGTCGATCATTGATCGACTATGAGGTTGCGACACGGGATTACTTGCTGGCCATGGATGCTATCAAGTTGGATGTGATTGATATCTGGCGGCGCTTGAACGAAGCCAGCAAGAGTTACGATATCAATGTTACCAGTGTCCAAATTAATGAACGCCGGGTTGAGGAAGCAGAATTACGCGCAGAGCTCGGGCTCGGGGATATTCAGGACACAGTCGATTCACAGAACGATTTAACCGCGGCGAGAACCGAGCTGGTTCGTTCTATCGTAGATCATAACATTGCAAAACTTGAATTCTGGAGAGATGTAGGTTTGTTGTACATCAATGATAACGGTCAATGGGAGGAAGGCATCAATGAGCCTCAATAAGCAAGACACGCTGGCAACGGTGGTGGAAAAAATTCCGGAGCCGTTAAAAATTAAAGCGAATGAATGGAAAGCTAAATTCCTCGCCGCCAGTAAGTCGACTCAATACGCCATCACCGGGGGCGGAGTCCTGTTCTTGCTGTTGCTGTTTTCAATCGGAGGCGGGTCATCGAATGACGGCTCGGGAAGCATAACTTTCCAGGCCCGGCGTGGTGATCTGGATATTACCGTGCTGGAAGGCGGTTCCCTGGAAGCGCTGCAGTCACAGGAAATCAGATCAGAGGTAAAAGGCCGTGAGGGCGTAAAAATCCTCAACATAGTAGAAGAGGGTTATCGCGTTACTACCGAGGATGTCGCGGCAGGAAAGATATTGGTGGAGCTGGATACTGCGCAGTTGATCGATCAGCAACTGAATCAGGAAATCGCCGTGGAAACCGCCGAGGCCACCTATATCGAGCGTAAGGCTCAGTATGAAATTCAGTTGAATCAAAACATGACAGACTTGAATGACGCGCGGCAGAAAATGCGTTTCGCTAAACTCGATTTTGAAAAATTTCTCGGTGGTAATGTGGTCAATGAAATTGTTGGCCAGTTGGAAATAGAAGAACGTTTGGCAAGGGCGGAACAGGCAGACCTGGACGCGGCAAAACAAGGAGCGGGAGTCCTTAATTCGGCTAGCGGAGCCAGGCAGCAGGCTACAGCACCATCCGCATCCGCATCCCCCTCCCCATCCCCATCCACTACAGCCCCATTCGATATCGACTCACTGCCTGAGCAGATGCAGGAACGCGTTCGACAGATGATGGCCGAAAATGGCGGAGTATTGCCGGCAGAAATGCTGCAGCGCATGCAGAGTTTTGGCCAGGGTGGAGGTCAACGTGGCCCCGGTGGCTTTGGCGGCGGACAGCGCGGCGCAGGGGGTGCCCCCGGCACCGGGCAGCGCAGAGGTCAACAAGGCGGTCGAGCTGTTGTTGAAGCTCCCTCCGTGCCATTGGAAACGGGTGCAGCAATTGCTGAGGAGGCGGTGACATTAGTGCTGGAGCCGTTGGCTCCCGAGCCTCTGCTAACCCAGACCAATCTGCTCATGGACGATAGTTATATGGAAGTTAGGGATCGGCTCGATTTTACTCAGTATGCCGACATTGAGAAGCTGGAAGACGGGGAGGCGAAACAGCAATTACGCTCTTTGCAAGATGATCTACAGGTTGCTCAGGAAGAATTATTGCTCGCACAAGATCGCATCGCGGGCCAGCGCCGTTTGGAAGAACGTGGTTTCATTACCCCCACCGAACTTGAAGCCGAAGAATTGAATATGAACAAGGCGTTCAATAAAAAAGAAGAGAAACAAACGGCCCAGAAGTTATACATTCAATACACGTTTCCAAAAGACGCCGAGAAAAAATTATCTGATTATGAAAATGCAGTAATGAGTTATCAGCGTCAGGTTAAAGAGAATATAGCCGAGCAGGCACAAGAGGCGGCTCGATTTAGCTCGGCCGAGGCTAAATTCAATCTGGAACGGGTGAAGCTGACTGATACCAACCAGCAAATTGAACTGGCAACAATTCGAGCGACAAAACCTGGCCTGGTTGTGTATGGCGCAGCGGACCAAAATTCGCAACGTTTTCGTGGCGGTTCCAGTCAGGAAGCCATACAGGAAGGCGCTACCGTGAGGGAAAGGCAGCCGATTCTGACGATTCCGGATATGCGCGCGATGGCGGTGAAGGTAAATATTCATGAATCTGCCGTGCAACGGGTAGCCGTTGGGCAATCTGTAAGAGTGTTAATCGACGCCTTTCCAGATCAAGAGTTAACCGGCGTAGTCTCAAAGGTGGCGGTGGTAGCGGATTCGGCAAATGCATTTATGAATCCCGATCTTAAAGTCTATCCCACCACAATTACTATCGACGGGGAGCATGACTGGTTGCGACCGGGAATGAGTTCCGAAATTGAAATTCTTGTAGACAGGCTTGTAGACGTGATCTATGTGCCGGTGCAGGCAGTCACCTACTTCGATGATAAACGTGTGGTTTATGTGGCCAACGGAGGTCGACCCGAGCGGCGTGAAATTGAAGTGGGCTCCTTTTCTGAGTCGTTCATCGAAGTGGCCAGTGGTCTGAGGGAGGGGGAGGAAGTGCTTCTGCTACCTCCTCAACAAAGACTTAATCAGAATTCCGGAGGCTAGTCATCAACTCTGTGATCGCTACCGTATCGAGAAAAGAGCATGCCTGAAGCCAATTTAGTCAGCGCCGCGCCGGCAGTACCTGTTGCGAAAACTGGATCACCTATCGTGGCGCGGCTGGAGGACATTCGTAAGACATATTATATGGGTTCACTCTCTGTAGAAGTCCTGCATGGTATTAGTCTCGATTTCTACCATGGCGATTACATCAGCATTATGGGCCCTTCCGGCTGTGGCAAGTCTACCCTGATGAATATCCTTGGCTGCCTCGATCAGCCAACGGCGGGAAAATATTACCTGGGTGATGAAGATACTTCGCAGATGGAAGACGATGAGTTGTCCACTATTCGTGGCGCTCGCCTGGGATTCATTTTTCAATCCTACAACTTAATCCAGCAGCTCAACGTATTGGAAAATATTGAAATGCCGCTGTTTTATCAGGGCTATTCTGCCGCAGAGAGTCACGAAATTGGTATGGGTCTCGCAGAGCGAGTGGGCCTGGCCGATCGGGTTGATCACAAGCCTTTTGAATTGTCCGGGGGGCAGCAGCAACGTGTCGCAATTGCACGCGCGCTGGCGGTCGATCCCTTGATAATTCTCGCCGATGAGCCTACTGGGAATCTGGATTCAAAGTCCGGGGCGGAAATATTAAATTTGTTTGATGAACTACATGATCAGGGTAAGACCCTGATAATGGTAACCCACTCCGACGAACTGGCGGAGCGATCCCAGCGTTGGGTAAGACTGCGCGATGGCCTGGTAGAGAGTGATGACCGACATAACGCTTAATCCTCCTGTTCCCCGCCAGACGGGATCGAATCGAGCCAAGCCTGGTGCGGGGTTTAATTTTGTTCGTTTTAAGAAAATTACCCAGGTCGGAATAAAGAGCATCTATGCTAACAGCTTGCGTTCATTGCTAACCGTATTGGGTATCGTTATCGGTGTAGCTGCAGTAATCGCTATGCTGGCGGTAAGCGAAGGTGCCAGTTTCGAAGCCCAACAACAATTTCGCGATTTGGGCGCCAGCAATATTCTGCTCAAGAGTGTAAAACCTGCCGAAGTGGAAGAAAGCAGTAGTCGCGGATTTGGCCCGCCACAGGCCATGGTTTATGGCTTGACCATGGCCGATATTAATACTATCCGTAATTCGATCCCGGGAATTTCCAATGTCATTGCTTCGCGTATTGTGAAGAAGAATGTCTGGAATCAGGGGATTAGTATGAACACCGATGTGGTGGGAACTTCGGTGGATTACCCCAGTTCTCGTAATTACAATCTTCGAGCTGGACGCTTCTTCAGCGAGTCGGAAATGCGAGATCACGCCAACGTGGTGGTGCTCAGTGATGAAGTCGCCAATACACTTTTTCTGATAGATAACCCGCTGGGAGAATCTATCAAGATCGATAGTGATTATTACAATGTGATTGGCATCATGGAGTCTGAGGGATTCTCGAACCTTGGTCAAAATCAGGCGGGGAGTTCCAACGCAGCGCCAAGTCGCATTTTTATTCCATTCACTTCATCGAAGACGCGATTTGGCGAAACAACAACTCGACAAACTGCCGGCGGCATAGAATCAGAGACGGTTGAGTTACACGAGGCGATAATTCAGGTTGATAATCAGGAATCTGTGATCGAAGTGGGTGAGATCATTGAACAAATTGTGCAGCGACGGCATAAGAATGTCGACTATACGATAGAAATTCCTCTTGCCTTGTTGCGGCAGGCCGAGGAAAGCGCATTGCGAGATCAAATTGTTGCAGGCGCCATCGCCGGGATATCACTACTGGTTGGTGGTATCGGCATCATGAATATTATGCTGGCCAGCGTTACCGAACGAACTCGGGAGATCGGTATTCGTCGAGCGCTGGGCGCCAAGAAGCGGGATATCATTACTCAATTTCTAATCGAAGCCGTTATTCTGTCCGGTGTTGGTGGGCTAATAGGTGTGGTATTGGGAATTATCATCCCCTTTGTTATCTCCGCGTTCTGGGGCATGACCACCATTGTTACGCCGGTAGCTCCAATCCTGGCGTTCTCCATATCAGCCTTAATCGGGGTGATCTTCGGCATCTATCCGTCCATGCGTGCGGCGGACATGGATCCGGTTGAAGCCTTGCGTCACGAATAATTAGAAATCTCTACAAGTTGGCTGCAAACTGGTCGAAATTTGAAAACAAGCAGCGTTAACCCGAAGCCTGTCGATAGAGCCCCCGTTTACAGTGTCAGTGCAATGAGCCGAAAGCAGCTAAAGGATTACGAGCACGCCGTAAATACGTCCCTGTAGGCTCGGCCTCGGCAGCTGACCGCCATGGATGGCGGGAATGCAGAAATTGCATGGAGCAAATATTCTGCCTGCCTCGGACGGCTCTTCACCCTTCACCTCCTTTCGTCTTCGCAAGCTCAGTGATGGTTGCAGTTTATATCCGCGTATGGAGCCGAAAACCAGCCCTCAATTGTACTTGTGAGCGGCTAAGACTATTATTCAATTTCATTCTTCACAGCGCGGCTATTTTTCCCGGGATTCGAAGGTCTGACAATGCCTCATTCGTATTTGCGACTGCTGTTATTACCCCTGTTGATATTTCCGCTGGCATTGTCGGCGGCGGAGAATGTGGCGGCGGAAAATGTGGCGCCGGTTTGGGAGCGTTATGATGAAAGTGCAGACTTGGCGGAGCTGGCAGAGCATGAGAATGAAAGCATGCACTTCAAGCGGCTAAATTCCAGATTGTTAGACAAGAATGATTTGTGGGCCCCGTTCGCAGAACAATTGCAGGGTTTTTCTGCGGCGGATTATGCACGCTTAAAACCGTTGATCGTCGATAAGAGCATAGCGTCTATGCAACAGGCGGTTGCCGATGGATCGCTCACTTATGAAGCCCTGGTTACTTTTTATATCTACAGAATTCGCGAAATTGAAAGCGATAATAAATTATTTATTAACGCTATCATTTCTCTCAATCCTGAAGCGATCAATCGCGCGCGCATGCTGGATGGGTTGCGGCAGCAGGGTAATGCAGTAAATCTGGATTCGATGTTCGGGATACCGGTTTTACTAAAAGATAATATTGGCTTTCAGGGTCTGCCAACCACAGCAGGGGCAGTGGCCTTACAAAACAACTACGCGGGCAACGCCTTTATTGTCGATCAACTGTTGGCCAAGGGTGCGATAATTCTAGGCAAGGCAAATTTGAGCGAATGGGCCTATTTCTTCTGTGAAGACTGTCCTTCGGGCTATAGCGCTATGGGGGGACAAACCTTAAATCCCTATGGACGCAAACTATTCGGAACCGGAGGTTCCAGCTCCGGCAGTGGCGCTTCAGTAGCGGCTAACCTCGCCACAGTTGCCGTAGGTTCAGAAACTTCAGGGTCTATTCTCTCACCTGCCAGCGCCAATTCACTGGTTGGGCTAAAACCCACGACGGGGACTTTAAGTCGTACCGGGGTAGTGCCTATATCCGCCGTTCTGGATACAACAGGCGCTCTTACTCGAAGCGTCGCCGACGCGGTCTCTTTGTTTAATGCCATGATCGGATATGATCAGGCCGATACAGCGATGCCCTTGATAAGTGAAGACTTTTCACTAATCTATAGAGAGCTCGATCTCGAGGGGAAACGTTTGGGCGTGCTTGATAACTACGTAGACAATGAATTCTATCGAAGGGCCGTGAGTTTATTGACCGAGAACGGTGCGACAGCAATTTCTCTGGATTTCACCGCCAGCAGTAGCGAACGGTTTCTCGAATTTCTTGGCGCTGAAATGTTGCGCGACCTGGCGCTTTATCTTCAGCAATATGCATCGCACGAGGTAGCTATTACTTCGATCGCCGATCTGCAGGCGTTTAATGCGGTAGACATTGATCTGCGAGCGCCTTATGGTCAGGGCTTGGTGGACAGGATGACGCAGCTGGAGCTATCCGCGTCGGAGCTGGAATTGCTCAGAGAAGAATTGCAGACAGCAGCGACAATTCAATTACAGCAATTATTCAGTGAGGCTGATTTGGATGTGTTGTTGTCTATCGATAATCGCGACGCGGGGTTGGCGGCATTGGCTAACTATCCGGCACTAACAATACCCATGGGCTATGAAGAAAGCGGACGTCCGATTGGTTTGACTCTGATCGCGCCCTCCTTCCAGGAACAGGACTTGATTGATGTGGGCGCCAGATTCGAGCAACTTAGCCAGTCTCGTAGAATTCCAGGCCTCTATCAGTAGTCTCAGCCTAAGCCAGCTCCGGTATCGTGTGACTACCATGTAGCTGGAATCACAAGCGATACACAGTTATGCTGACTTCTTCGATAAGCCGCTAGGGCCGAGTACATTGAGGACAATTTCTCTGTAAACTGTAGTTTTACTTTTGTCATCAATTTGTATTAAGAATTGTCGCTTACTCTCAAGTACGGATACTATGTGGTTAAACATGGCTGGAGAACCCCTTTTTGGATTTGCATAAATTGAAAGAAGTCGAAAATTCAACAACCACGAAAATTGAAAATTCCAGTCAAGGAAATTCATCAACGCGGTTTTTCTTCGAGAGAAGCGACGATCTCGAATTTCTTATTGCTCAGCAATTTGAAGGGTTTGATGATTTTTGGGAGCTTCCACGGGATTTTGTCGATGATGTGAACTACCGGCGCGGGGGGTGGAGTGCTGTTTCGAAGCTCGTTCTTCC
>JABMOK010000069.1 GCA_013204155.1 Pseudohongiella sp.
GCTTGACGGCATGCGAGCCGACTTCTTCGCCATTGACGCGCAGGGGATGAGTCTCTCTACCTCCCTCTTCCCGCCTGGCAAGGCTGAGGATGAAGTGTCCATCGGGGCGTTTGTTGATCTGGGCTATCTCGGCGCCGGATTTGCCTAATTTTACCGATAATTTTACTAGCGGAAGTTCTTTGCCAGCACCCTTGCCATTGAGTATTTGTAACTTGGCTGAGGAAAAAGCATGGGTCTCGAGCGGGATATTCAGATTTGGAATTTCATCGCCTGGCCTCGATGCGGAAACAGTTGATGGCTCGGATATGGCTTCGGATGGGCGTCTGATCAGAACGGTTTTGTCATCATTGTCTATTGATCGGTTCTCATTGATATAGCGCAATTCATGCTTGCCAATGACGATAATATCGCCATTTTTCAGCGGGTGTTTGCCGATGCTCTTGCCATTTACATAAGTGCCGTTGGTGCTATTCAAATCTTCCAGAAATGAATCATCAAAAATCGTCAGTAATCTTGCGTGATGTCCGCTCACGGCTAGATTTTCGATGCGAATATCATTATCACTCTTGCGGCCAATAGTCATAACTTCCTTGTCGAGAATGAACTCGCTCAATTTGTTGGAGTTAAAACTAAATTCCAATTTTCCTGGCATTGCAGAGTAACCTCATTGCTATTCGTCTTGGTATTGCGGCAGATCTTCAACTAACAGGAGAATGACAGAGATATTGTCCTTCCCCCCATATTTGTTCGCCAGGTCGACTAATTCTCGGGCGGTCTTATCCAGATCCATTACATTATCGTTGATGACTTCTGCTATCTGCCAGTCGGAGACCATGTCTGTCAGGCCATCAGAGCAGATCAGGAACACATCTTTTGCTTCCATCTCGACGCGCCGCGTATCGACCTCTACTTCAGTCCTGCTTCCCAGAGCTCGGGTTACCACATGCCCAACGCTGGCATTAAGGGCTTCCTGCTCGGTATAAAAGCCCTTGTCGATCAAGTTCTGCACCAGGCTATGATCTTTGGTAACACGCCTGAGCACCTGCTCTCTATACAGGTAAAGTCTGGAATCGCCTACATGGCCGGCATACAGATGAGATCCTTCTACTATGGCGGCAACGATCGTAGTGCCCATCCCCTTGCACTCTTCATGTGCATCGGAAGCCTGGCAAATCTCTGTATTGCTGTCAGAAATTGTATTGGAGACAAATTCCAATAACCGAGAACCAGTTATCGAACCGGAAGATTTCCCACTGGCCAGTTTATGCAGCTTTTCGAGCACCGATTCTACCGCCATGCGGGCGGCTACCTCGCCCGCCTTATGACCGCCCATACCATCGGCCAACACAGCGATACCCAGGCTCTGCTCATAGCCAATATGGTCCTGATTATACTTGCGTCGTAATCCTGTATCAGTACAGCCGGTTATTTTCAGTCGGGCTCGCTTGTCTGACATTAGTCTTTCCTAGTAGTGCTTCAATTCCTTTAACGACCTTGTTGTAACCACTTGGCATAGTTTGCTTAAGTGTCTTCTGGTCATCAAATAAAACCAGATATTGCACCAAAGCCAGTATCAATAAGGCAAGCAAAAATTTCATTCGGCCGCTAATTCTGGATTTTTTTTGCGGGACGGACAGTGCTGTAGCTTGACCGTCCTGCTCTCGATTGCCGGGTTGAGTATAACCGCGATTATTATCAAGTTGGGTTTTTTTAGTGATTGTTTTGCTGTGCTTTT
Source organism: Pseudohongiella sp. (assembly GCA_013204155.1). Classification (GTDB taxonomy): domain Bacteria; phylum Pseudomonadota; class Gammaproteobacteria; order Pseudomonadales; family Pseudohongiellaceae; genus UBA9145. The sequence goes on from JABMOK010000069.1 coordinate 1,736, forward strand.
TTTTCATCTGTTTATCAAATAATTCAACGGCCTGCTGCAGGCTGTCTGACGGGCGATTATCCGGAATTGTTGAAATCATACTGGTGATCAAACTCTGGATATCATCTGGAAGCCTGGCAAAGGACTTTCGCATCACAAAATTGCTATCTTGCTGTCGGTTAGGTAAGCAGCCAGTAAAAAGCTGGTAGAGAATTACTCCGGTGGCATAGATATCTGATGCCTTGCTGCGCGCTTCACCTTCGAGGTGGTAGTAGCTCGAATTTTCGACCGTGCTCACATCATCTTGCAAGGAGAAATCAGTGAGCTTTACTCTGCCTTCGGCGGTAAAAAGGATATTAGTTGGCCGAAGATGCCCATGCACGATTCTATTATTATGTGCAAAAATCATAGCCCGACAGATTTGATTGGCGATATTCAAAATCTCCTGCCAGTTCAACTGAAACGCGAGCTTATCCTGCAGTGTTCCGCCGCTTAAGTATTCTTGCACCAGGATGAAATTACGATTGTTACACGATGTGCCCAGGGTATTAACGATGTTTTCATGTTCGAGTGATGCCAACAAATTACTCGCTTTGTAACCAGTGCTTGATCCAAGCTTCTTTTTTATAATCAGAAGATTGTTGCGATTTTTTTGTGGCTTGAATTTCTGTTGGTGCGCCCTTTGTTGATACAGGTAGACAGAGCCAAATTTGTCTTCTCGTAAAATATCCAGTAGCAGGTATTTTGATTTTATTTTTGTGATGCCTTGTTCGGCCAGAATCCTTTGTTCTGCATCAATGTGCCCTCCTTGGGATATTTCGAGCAGATCATTTTTAAGCAGCTCCGCCGAATCGGGTCTCATGGCGGGGTCCTGATTGAGGCAGCGCAGGATAAGATTATTCAATTCGACTTCTATTTTACTGTTCAGCCGGATTGGTTCGGGGAATACCCCGATTGGAATTTTTCCGGTGAATAATTCATACATGACTACGCCGACGGAATACAGATCGCTTTGCTCTGTTACGTTGTCCGCAGACTCTCTCTGCTCGGGAGACATATAGTTGAAAGTCCCCATTATGGTACCGGCACAAGTTTGATTAGTTACATTATTCCGCTCGTCATAGAACTGGGCGATACCAAAATCAAGAATTTTTACATTGCCATCTTCATTGATAAGAATATTGTCTGGTTTGATATCGCGGTGAATAACATTATTCTGGTGAGCATAGGAAAGGGCTTTTAACAGTTGAATGATGATGTCGATTTTCTCGTTGTGAGTAATATCACCAATTTTTAGCGCGGCGCCCAGATCAAC
>JABMOK010000070.1 GCA_013204155.1 Pseudohongiella sp.
GCCTTCACTTTAAAGTCTTTGGTATATTTCCATGTCTTTTTGGGTTGGGTATATCTTGGCATTTGCTACCTCCTTAGTTATTAGAAGGTGTCAACTAAAGCGGGGGAGGTTCAGCGTCTCCTTGATTTGATTGTTATGTTTCGTTTTCACTTATCTATTCGCCACAGGGGGGATTTAACAATTCTAAGAATGATTCTCTAAAAGAAGCATTGAACACTCCATTCGGGTAAATGTAGCTGTATGGAATGTTATTTCCGATGCACATATTCTCAATCGTTCTTCTATTTGATTCCCACTGTTCTTTATCAAGTATCCCAATCTGATTTTGATAATGTTGATTTTCCAAAAATCTCAACAGCCCGAGGAAAAAGGTTCGAACTTCTTCCCGCTCGATCTGGGATAATTCCTCTCCATTCCCTATTTTGTTGGTACTCTCTATCACGCCGAACTCTAAAGCTTCTCGTGTTATTTGCTGAGACATCTCAGCGCGCACTGTGCTTGCTTCCCCTTGCATTGCAATTTGAGTCTGCTGAAGCTCTACTGCAACGACAATGATTCCAATGAGCACTCCTACATTAGCAATTAGGGTTAGCCATTCATTGATTGTATTTAGTTTCATTATTGATCTCTAATGTATGCAGGCTATTCAACTAGGAACATAACGCCCTGTAGTAATGGGCCGCCTCACCGCATTTGGTTTGCGGATAAAATGGCGCAGCCATCTGCAAACCAAATGCGGGTTAGGTTCCGTCCTTTATTGACTTGTTTGTTATGTTCCGTTAGCACCATTTAACTAGCTATATTCTCATCAAACCACTTAACAAAATCGGGTGAGTTTGTCTTTTTAAACTCAGGCCAACAGTCGGGCATACCATAGTTCACTCCTGGCCTATGATACATACCCCGATAGACACTCACTATGCCATCCAGATCACGCACCTCTTCCTGAGAGAGATAGGTTTGACGAGCGGCTAAAATCATCCTTCTTCCCAATAGATGGAGTAACGAGCGCTCCAGGTCATCTAACTCATTACGGTCTTTTATTTGAATTTTCATCAGGTCCGGATTTTCTAGGATTAGATCGACTATAGGTAGAGATTGCTCGGCTACAAACCGCGAAGCTTCCATAGAGATTAGATTATTAGAATGGCGGATCTGTGAGGCTAGATAGACTAACGAAACTACAACTGCGATAGCTCCAGCTATTTCTCCGAATGCTCCGATTGCGTCCCAATTCATAATTCGTATTCTCTCGGATTGTAGTTTGTCAGACTAGGAACATAACGCCCGTAATAATAGGAAATGGCGTAGCCATTTTTCTTTTTGAGTTGTTTGTTATGTTTTGAGTTAATCCATAATTAGCCTAAGTTCATTCTCTAAGTATTCTCGAAATCCTGGTGTAACATTTTGTTTTATGTCAGGCCATAGTCTTTGAAAGGATGGCCCACTCAAAACTATTCCAAACCCTAAGAACTTTAGCGAATTTTCATCAAGCAACCCTTCTTGCACTTGAAGGTAGAGAACCTCATAGTTTCTTAGTGTGCCAACCATAAAGCTACGAGCTCTAGCGCGCTGGTAATTCGGAAGACTATCGAATAAATTCAGATCTTCCGACTGTAATTTATCAAATATTTCAAGAAGCTCCGGGTCAGAAGAAAGCATGAACCATGCGTTTGCAACGGCTATGCCCACTTCTTGGTACGATGCAGTCCTGGCAGCTATTCGGTTCTCTCGCAATTCCAGGGCTACAAAAATCAACGAAATTACAACTGCGATAATGCCCGTGATTTCGATAATATTCTTGTTACTCAGATTCATATCTATCTGTCCGTATAACGTATGCTCCGGTGTTTGAAAAACATAACGCTTTTAGTAACGAGTGCCGCTTGCGGCACCTCTTTGACTTCATTGTTATGTTTTTCGTCTCAATTCTAGGCCAACTTCCTTTCCGCCATGAATGAAAAGCATTCCGGCACCTTCGTCAGGGGTTTCAAATTCTAACCAACCTCGGCCGAAAGATTTCTTACCATCACTTTCACCAAGCCAGGAAAACTCCAATCGCGGCTCTCGAGTTGAAACCCTTACGTCCATGGACCCCTGATGAGTTCCAAATTGGAACTTACCAGATTGGCCTTCGAAAAAAGTAAAAAGCCCTGCTTCTTTCAAATTCACTTGATTCGTAGGCCAAGTGCTAAGCCAAACAATTTGCCAACTTCCTATAAATTCATGCACGCGTCAACATCCTATGAGTTCATGCACTAGCTAACCTAATAAACATAACATGTGTATATGACGCATGCTCGCTTTGCCAGATATTCGAGCTTGCTCGTTTTTTCGCCAATTCTTACTTTTCATACGGCAGCTTCCGGCCAGGAGCGGTCGTTGATTTGATTGTTATGTGTCGCGTGCACGGTTCTATATATAGTTAAATACCACAAAGTCTAATATCCCTAATCGGATTAGGCTCGGTCTCAATGAGCATTTTAAGAAGCCTTCTTACTTCCGCAGTCCAGCTAGATCCTGGTGCTTGACTTAGCCTTATGGGATGAGAAGCCGCCTGTTCAGATTGGGTCAGTTCCCACGTGTCTTTAAATCCCGGAAAACGATGCATATTCAGAGCGACTTCCAAGGGGGGTTGTATGTTGTTTAGTCTGCTTATTCCACCGGCAGAGTTTCGCCAGCGAATGAAGGTCCAACTGTTGTAGGATTGAACAAGTTGCGCGAACAAAATACTCTCGCCATCTGTTAGCTGTTCTCCTATGCATCCTTTTTGCCAAACGTCGTAATTGTCGGTAATAAGTGTCCCCATGGATAAATTGTTACCCAATGAAGCATTGAGGTTTTCAGTAGAGGCCACATCTCTAGCTAGTCTCAACTCGTAGCCGACAAACAGTAGAGAAACAACAACTGAGGCTGCCGCCAAGAGTTCCGCTATAAGACGCCAATTGCTTTTCATAAACCGTTATTCCGATTTCATCTCAATATTGTGAAAGACACATAACGCTTTGGATAATAGGAGCAGGATGTGCGGCCGGGTTTGTGAAAAAATGGCTGTAGGCCATTCACAAACCTGGGCGTGCATTCTGCTTCCTATTTGATCTCATTGTTATGTTTCGCAATCTCAAATCTACTAATCTAAATTCCAGCCATTCCACACAACTCAGGGCCGAAGCTATCCGGAGTATAGGCACTCTTAATCTCATCATATGCTTGGTTCACAGCGACATAATAAGGGCCGCCGGCTCTCTCTTGTTGTTCAAATATTTGTAGCCATCTTTCATTCAAGCCGGGATACAATCTTCTCTGGCGAGCTACATTTGTAGCCCATGTCTCGGGACGTACGCTTATGAGGATACTATTTGCTCTGTTATATCTGAAAAAGAAATGTCGATCATAGGCTCTGACTAAAGTACTAAACCGCATTTCCTCTTCATCGGTCAATTCATCCCCAACACAACCTCGCATCCAGACAGAGCTGTTTCCCCCAATTAGTTCTAATATTGAGGTCGAAAGTTCAGCGGCGCTATTTAATGTCTCGTCAACAGCGATTTCTCTGTTAAGTCTTAACTCGTAACCTACAAAGATCAACGACATTACGACAGCAGCTGCCCCAAGCAGCTCAAACAATTGTGAAAGCTTAATATTCATAACGTCAATTACTTTGAGTTACTGATTTTAATGTTGAAATTGGTGCAACCTTTAACAAGAAACATAACGCTTTGGATAATAGGAGCAGGATGTGCGGCCGGGTTTGTGAAAAAATGGCCGTAGGCCATTCACAAACTTGGACGTGCATTCTGCTTCCTATTTGATCTCATTGTTATGTTCCGTTATCACTATTGTGAAACTATATTTTCATCAAACCAAGCTACAAATTCTGGATTAAGTTCTTTCCTATAATCAGGCCAAACAAGTGACATGCCATAATTGAATTTATCTCTATGGTAAATAGAATTGTACATGGTTATGGATTCATCCAAATATCGGACATCGTCCTTGGCCAAGTAGTTTGATCTAATACCAATGATCATTCTTCTTCCCAATAATTTTAGTTTAACTAGTTCTCTTACCGTTAGTTCCTCGGAGTCTTTGATCATTAAGTCAATAAGGCTATCGTCTGCAAGCACCATGTCAGCTATCGGAATAACTGCTTCAGTCGCATACTTGGTTGCTTCAAGTGTCATTAACCGGTTACTTTGCCGAATTTGTGAAGCCAAATAGATAAGTGATACTACTACTGCTATTGCACCAGCTATCTCACCGACAGCACCGATCGCATCCCAATTCATTACTCTCTACCTTCTATGAAGTTCGCACTTTCTTTGCTTGAGGAACATAACATTTGTATATGAGGCGCGCCTCATTTGGTTTTCTTTTGGCTTTCAGTTTAGTTTGTAATCGCTTGAATTGGAACAGGAAAAATTAAACTCTAAAACGGCAGGAGTTTGGATATGAGGCCCCCTCATATCTCTTTCTGACGTACTCGTTTTAAAGCGTGCCACTGGCCTAAGTTATTGAAATATAACGCTCCTGATTAGCAACTCATGAAATGCCGAGCCTGGTGAATAAATGAAACGTGCCAAATGTGGCTTTTGGCGCAATTGTGGGCTAAATAATTATTTGTCTATCCTTAACCAGGAGTCATCATGGCCAGTGAATTTATAGAGTTGGTTCGCAATGATATACGCTTGCGCGGATATAGTTTCTCTACTGAAAAGACCTATCTTCTTTGGATCCGCCGCTTCATCTATTTTACCAATATGCAGCATCCCAGAGAGGTAGATATAGGCAAAATAGGGGAATATTTGACGTACCTTGCGTGTGAGCGACATGTAAGTGTTAATACTCAGAAGGTTGCATTGAACGCTCTCGTCTACTTGTTTCAGAAATGCCTGAAACGCGAGGTGGGTGACTTGGGTTTTAAGCTGGCGACTAAACAAAGACAGCTTCCGACCGTGCTAACTCAACGAGAAGTGGGCCAAATACTCGGGCAATTGTCTGGCAGAAATAGGCTGATCATTGAGTTATTGTATGGCAGTGGGCTTCGTGTTTCTGAGTGTATGCAGATTCGTATTCAAGACATCGATTTAGATCGTTACGCGCTTACCATTCGTGATGGTAAAGGACGGAAAGACCGGCAAACCATTTTGGGAAATAGTACTGAGGAGCTTCTGCAGCAACAGATTCAGACGGCGATTGCCTTGCAGGCCAAAGATAGTGAGAGAGGAATTGGGAGTTCTATGAGTCCTGCCTTGTCGCGGAAAATACCGCGCGCTCCCTTTTCCCAGGCCTGGGCCTACCTGTTTCCGGCGTCTCGATATTGTACGCATCCGTTGACGGGAGAGCTGTGTCGTCATCACCTGGATGCGACTGTCACAAGGAAGTTTGTATCTACTGCCGTTCAGGCCGCAGGAATTCTTTCAAAACGGGTAACTTGTCATACCTTTCGACATTCGTTCGCAACACACCTGTTGGCCGGCGGCTCCGACATTCGAACGGTTCAGGAGCTGTTGGGTCACAACGATGTAAAGACCACTCAGATTTACACCCATGTCTTGGGGCGACATTACGCGGGAGCTACCAGTCCGCTAGACCGTCTGTATTGAAATTCCAGAAGTTTCCGGCTCGGAGTAATACGGGTTGCTGCTCGGATTGATTTTCTGCCGCTAGCCGCCTTCATTTTTGTAAGGCAGCAGAGACTTGGCTTGTTGGATATAGTGTTTGATGTGGGGGCGCTCTTCATTCAAAAAATTCTCAATCGCATCGGCAAAGCCCTTATTGCCGATCCAATGATTCGAATGGGTGACGATGGGCTCAAACCCCCGCTGTATCTTGTGCTCACCCTGGGCTCCGGAATCGAACGACTTTAAGCCGCGCTCGATACAATAATCCTGGCCCTGGTAGTAACAGGTCTCGAAATGTAGGAACTGTTGATCCCTGGCACTTCCCCAATAGCGCCCAAATAAGGTATCCGAGCTCTTAAAGAACAGCGCCGCCGCGATGTCTTTGCCATCCTGCTCCGCGCTTATCATAAAAAGCTTTTCCGGCATGGTGCTGGAAAGAATCTGAAAAAACTCCTGATTCAAATAACCCTGCATGCCGCGCATCATGTAGGTGCTTTCGTAGAAGCGCGTGAAGTTCCGCCATTGATGCTCGTCAATCTCGCCGCCTTCACTTATCTTGAAGCGAATGTTTTGCTCCCTGACATTCTGTCGTTCCTTTCTGATGGACTTGCGCTTGCGTGAATTTAGCGCATTCAGAAAATCATCGAAGCTTTCATAGCCTTTGTTATACCAGTGAAACTGGCTGCCGATTCGCGAGGAAATTCCCAGTCGCTCGAAATCATCATGCTCATCCGCTGTTGGAAACAGGATATGCCAGGAAGAAGCGCCTATGAGTTCCGCCTCCTCGATTACCTTGTCATGAATGAGTTTGGTGAACCTGACGCGCGACTCCGGCTCTCTGACGAATAGTCGATGGCCGACACTGGGGGTGAAGGGAATGGCGCTGACAAACTTTGGGTAATACTCAAATCCATAGTTCTTATAGGCATTGGCCCAGGACCAATCAAATACATATTCCCCCCAGGAATTGGTTTTTAAATACAGCGGCATAATAGCTTGCAGCGTTCTGCTAGCCTCGCTCTTGTTTCTTTTTACGGCGTAAACTGCAACATGATGCGGCGCCCAACCGGTGGCCACGGTGGTGCAGCCCGATTGCTCCAGGGCGTGAAGAAATTCGTATCGGGTAAAGGGATTATCTATACCGGCTAATTCGTTCCAGGCCTCTTTCCCTATCTCGGCAATGGAATCGACAAAACTGATTTCGAACGTATCCATAGAATAGTTGCAGGTCGCTTTGAATGACCTGGCCCTGTGACCTCTCTCTTTTCAACCCAGCTGTCTTCTTAAAGCCAGTTATCTTGGTAAAACCTGTTATCTCTTTAAAAATGGTGCGATGCGCCCACAAATTGAGTAGCATGATTGCAGACGGCTGATGGCTGATTAATTTAGCAGGTAGCGAGTGGAATCACCAAATTTGATACGCCGATTAGCAGACAGCGGCACTGCGCTGCGCAAATCGGAAGCGAAGGTCGCCAGTTACGTGCTGGAGCACGCTAACGAGGTGATTAATATGCGCATTGTCGATCTCGCGGCGAATTCGTCCGTAAGCGAGCCCACGGTAATTCGTTTCTGTCGCGCGATTGGCTTCGATGGTTTCCAGTCATTCAAATTGCAGCTGGCTCAGCAGCTTGGAATGGGCAGTGTCTTCACGCAATTTGCGGTGGATGACAATGATACTGTCGAAGACCTGCGCAATAAGGTATTCGATACCACAGTCGGCTCCTTGCTGACCATTCGTGACGAGCTGGATCCCACGGTGCTGGAACTGGCCATTAACACCATTAGCAATGCCCGAAGAGTCGAGTTTTATGGCTTTGGCGCATCTGGCTCGGTGGCTGCCGATGCCCAGCACAAGTTTTTCCGCCTGCAGCTATCCTCTGCCGCTTATACCGATCCCCATATTCAGCACATGTCGGCTATCTCACTGGGTACTGAGGACGTGGTGGTAGCTATTTCCCAGTCGGGTCAAACTCGCGCCTTGTTGGAGAGTGTAAGCCTGGCCAGAGAAGCGGGGGCCACCGTTATTGGGCTTGCCCCGCAGAACACCCCGCTCAGCGAGCAATGCACTATTCCTATCTATGTGAATATAGAGGAGGAGCAGGCCTTAGCGCCGGTGTCATCGAGAATCGCTCACCTGGTTGTTATTGATGTGCTCGCCACCGGTGTGGCACGACATCGGAAACCACTATTGAAGGAGCATTTGAAGAAATTGCAAAAAAGCCAGCGTGCGCTTCGCAAGACGGGCCCGGGATAGCCAGGATCCTCATTGCACTAAATCCTCGCCGTTTTAAACCCCCCGCGGTCTTAAGCCAAAGACGATCTTAAACCAAAGTAATTTAATCCGCCGTTGGGCAGACACTCTATTGGCTTATTCTACGGTTACCGATTTTGCCAGATTTCTCGGGTGGTCCACATCGGTGCCCTTGGTGATGGCCACATGGTAGGCGAGTAATTGCAGCGGTATGGTGAATATGATCGGCGCCAGTATGTCCGGGCAATTTGGAACATGAATTACTTTGCAGCTCTTGTCGCTCTTGTAGCCAATACTTTCATCGGCAAACACATAGAGCTTGCCTCCTCTTGCGCTTACTGTAGATAGATTCGCTTGTAGTTTACCCAGAAGATCATTGTTAGGCGCAACGGCCACTACCGGCATTTGCTCATCCACCAGCGCCAGGGGCCCGTGCTTAAGTTCCCCCGCCTGATAAGCCTCGGCGTGAATATAGGAAATTTCCTTCAGCTTTAGCGCCCCTTCTTTGGCAATTGGATATTGTATTCCTCTGCCTAAAAATAGGCTGTGGTGCTTGTCCGAGAATTGCTGCGCAAGCTTTTCAATCTCATTACTCAGCTTTAATGTTTTCTCTATCAATCCTGGCAGCTTGGTTAATTCTTTGACCAGCTTTGCTTCTTGCTTTGAATTAAGGCCCGTACGTCTGGCAAGCACGATGGACAGGATAAGTAATACTGCAAGCTGGGTAGTAAATGCCTTGGTTGAGGCCACGCCTATTTCCTGGCCGGCCATAGTCAGCAGACAAAGATCAGACTCTCTCACCAATGAACTGGTCGCCACATTGCAAATAGCGAGGCTGGCAACATAAGACTTCCCTTTGGCGAAACGCAGTGCAGCGAGCGTGTCGGCGGTTTCTCCTGACTGGGATACGGTTACGAACAGCGTGCCAGGCTGGACAATTATATCGCGGTATCTGTAGTCGCTGGCAATATCAATCTGGCACGGCATCTTGGCTACCGACTCAAGCCAGTACTTCGCTACCTGGCCAGCATGAAAGCTGGTACCACAGGCGACTATTTGAACGTTTTTTACCTGATCGAAGATCGCTTTTTCTTTTATCCCAAAGGCCTGTTCCAGAACTTTGCCTTCACTGATTCTGCCATCGAGGGTGTCTTGTATTACTTTTGGCTGCTCGTATATTTCCTTCAGCATGAAATGTTTGTACTCGCCCTTCTCGGCATCCGCGGCTTTGTTTTGTATTGTAGTTATGGCTCGTTTTACCTTCTTCTCACCGTGCCAAATCTCGTAAGATTCTAGCCCTACCTTGGCAATATCTCCCTCTTCCAGATAAACGAATCTGTCCGTGACCTGCCCAAGCGCCAGAGGGTCCGAGGCGACGAAGTTTTCTCCAATGCCGATGCCAATAACCAGAGGGCTACCGGATCTGGCGACGATAATCTGATCGGGAGCCGTTCTATCGATAACGCAAAGGCCATAGGCGCCATGCAGTTTCTTAATGGTTTTCTTTACTGAATCGAGCAATGAGACTTTGCCGTTTTTTCTCGCCTGATGAATCAGATGCGCGATAGTTTCTGTGTCAGTTTCTGTTTTGAACACATAGCCATCTTTGATGAGTTTTTCTCTTAGTGGCTCGTAGTTCTCGATGATGCCGTTGTGAACGATAGCTAAGTCTGTGCCGGAGGTATGAGGATGTGCATTGGCTACAGTGGTTTTGCCGTGAGTTGCCCACCGGGTGTGGGCGATACCTATTCTGCCTTTAACTTTTGCTTTAGCGGCAGCCTCCACCAATTTATTTACTTTGCCAACAGTTTTAACAACATTGAGCTTGTTGTTGGGACCGCTCATTATTGCGAAACCCGCTGAATCATAGCCGCGATACTCCAGGCGCTTAAGTCCCTCGAGCAAGATGCCCGATACATTCCTTTCAGCTATTGCGCCTACAATTCCACACATGTTGTTTGTTCTCTATTGCTTCTTCTACCAGTGGCTACTTTTTACCCGGTCGTTTCCAGCCGGGTATATTTCTTTGTTTTGCGCGTCCGATGGCCAAGTGATCGCCGGGAACGTCGCTGTTAATTGCCGAGCCTGCCGCAATGAATGCATTATCTGCCAGTGTCACCGGAGCAACCAGAACACTATTCGATCCAACGAAGACATTATTGCCGAGCACCGTCTTGTGCTTATTCACGCCGTCGTAGTTACACACAATTGTACCTGCGCCGATGTTTACATTCTCTCCCAGCTCGGCGTCGCCTATGTAAGCGAGATGGCTGGCTTTCGAGCCCTTGCCGATTACCGCATTTTTGGTTTCAACAAAATTGCCTATTTTTACTTCTTCGCTTAATACCGTGCCAGGTCGAATTCTTGCGTAAGGTCCTATAACCGATCTTGCCCCAATCATTGCCCCGTCTATATTTGTGCCGGCGAGCACCGTTACATTATCGGCAATTGTAGAATCTTTAATAATGACATTGGCGCCTATTTTTACGCCATTGCCAAGGCTCACCTCGCCTTCAAAAATGGCATTAATGTCGATCTCTACATCCTGACCGGTTTTTAAATTTCCTCTGATATCGACACGCGCTGGATCCAGTACCGTGACACCGGCTTGTAATAATTCGTCGACTTTAGTCATTTGATAATGTCTCTCCAGGCCAGCCAATTGCGCCTTGTCATTTACGCCTTGAACTTCCCTGGCATCTGTTATGACCCTGGCAATAATTTTACAGTTCTCCGCCGCTGCCATGGCGACAATGTCGGTAAGGTAATACTCCCCCTGTGCATTGTCATTGCCAAGCTTATTGAGCCATCTGTTTAGCTTTACGACAGGAATTACCATGATGCCAGTATTGATCTCTTTTATCTGTTTTTGTTCCGTGCTGGCATCCTTTTCTTCCACAATCGCGGTAATCTCACCCTGGCCATCTCGAATTATCCTACCCAGGCCAGCAGGACTTTCGCTAATCAAGCTGAGCAGAGAAAGCGTTTTAGAGTCGGACTGGCGGAGCAATTCTTGAAGGGTTGATGCTTTTATCAGCGGAACATCGCCATACAGCACAAGTACCAGGCATTCCTCGTCCTGCGTATTCAGACCCGAAAGAGCTTGCATCACAGCATGGCCGGTGCCCAACTGCTGCTGCTGAATTGCCCAGCGTAATCCATCCGATTTTGGCTGTGAATCGAAGGCCTGTTTTATCTGCTCGGCGCCGTAGCCCACAACAACGTGCACTTTGCTTGCTCCCAGGTCCCGGGCGGCATCGATGACACGCTCAAGCATCTGCTTGGCGCCGATCTTGTGCAGTACTTTGGGACGGTTTGAGTTCATTCGGCTGCCTTTGCCGGCCGCCAGAATCACTACGTCTAATTTCATGTTGTTGCCATGCCTACTGTTTGACTCTTATCTTTCTAACTGTCGTCACCTTATCTATCGTCTCTTCCTGCTCAAGAGAATAGCAAAAAAAAAGGCAGCTAATGCCCACTGCTGTCCCACAGTTAGAGATAAATGAGAAAGCCTGAATTCAAAAAGTTATAATGTGAGTGCGAACAAACACTGTAACTAAGAGGATTCAGGCTTTGTCACATCATAACAC
>JABMOK010000071.1 GCA_013204155.1 Pseudohongiella sp.
CATTATTTATTTCTGACCCCATTATTTATTTCTGACCCCGTTATTTATTTCTGACCCCATTATTTAATCAAGCCGCGATGAATTGCTTCAAAGAACGGTTATAGAGCATTCCAATTGCGCTTGTGAAAGTGGTACATTTAGCTAGCGCCTATACCAGATACATCAATAACTTAGGCACTGGGTGGCTTGCCAGAAGGGAAGCAAGGCCTGCCGACCAGCCATAGTTGAATAATCAGTCTTGGAAACGAAGGATGGAGCCATGAAATATTCCAGTAAAATTCTTTTATCAGTCCTGTTGGCATTGTTGGCTATTCCAGCCATCTCATACGGCCAATCCAGCGAAATTACCTTCCACAAAGACATCGAACCAATCTTGCAGCGTAGCTGCCAGAACTGCCACCGGATTGGTGGTGGCGGCCCAATGCCGCTGGTGACCTACGATGAAGTCGCACCCTTCGCCGGACTAATTGAATTCAAGACAGGTCTGCGAGACCGGGCTGGTGCCATGCCACCATGGTATGTAGAGAAGAATATCGGCATTCAGGACTTCAAAAATGACACTTCCCTGAGCGATGAGGAAATTGCCGCCATATCTGCCTGGGCTAGAAACGGTACTGTGAAGGGAGATTCTGCGGACGCACCGGAGCCGCTGGCTTTTGATGACAGCATCAAGTGGAAAGCCGGCGAACCCGATCTGGTGGTCATACTACCCACGATTACCAAGCTGGCTGGAACCCCCGACTGGTGGGGCGAGTTGGAGACTGTGCCAACCGGAATGACCGAAGATCGCTATATAAAGTCTGTGGAGGTCGTTGAGGTTAACGACGTCGATACGAGCCAACTTGCTGGAACCGTGGGTGGTCGTTATATCTTCCACCACATGCTCTGGTTCACCGCGAAAATGGACAATGAAGGGAATCTTCAACGTGGGTTGTTCAATGCCCCCTGGCCGGTCCATGAAGTCGGACGTAATGCCGATATTTTCGACGCTAATACCGGCCGTCTTTTAGAAGCAGGATCTGCCATAGTTTCTGACTCGATTCATTTGCACTCCAACGGCAGAGATACCACCGGTCACCTTGAGATTGGTTTTACCTTCCATGACCGGGACTTCGAGCCCAAGTATAGAGATTCGATTAATTTTACCGGCAATGGGGTTGATATAAGCATTATTCCAAATCAGACAGATCAGGAACTGCATGCTTACAGTATTCTTGAATCCCATACCAAGATTGTCTCCTTCGAACCCCATTTACATGCTCCTGGAGAGCGCATGTGCCTGGAAGCAATCTGGGGGCATCAAGTCGAGACCCTCTCTTGTGTAGGCTACGACCACAACTGGGTGCGCACCTATCAATTTGAAGATTCGGCGGCACCACTACTGCCTAAAGGCACCATTCTTCATATCACTGGTTATATGAACAACACAGACACTAATGCGAACATCCCGGATCCGCGCAACTGGCAGGGCTCCGGTAATCGTTCGGTAACCAACATGTTTCTCGATCTCGGCATTCGCGTTTCCATGAACCAGGAACAATTTCTGGAAGCCATGGAGGAGAGGCAACAAGTTCTCAATTTGAGCCCTAACGATCACGTAGTAGGATGCCCACTCTGCACGGCGACTCTTGTGTCGCCAGTGGATGCTGACGATTAGATCCCATTGTGGTGAGAAAATAATTGAGGACGTGGATACGACTATGAAGACTCTCATGAACGAAATTGGAAACCGAAGAAAATCTCTATTACTTTCTGCGCTATTGATGCTAGCACCCACATTACTTACTGCAGAAACTTTACTGCATGGCGCTCCGATCTTCCCAGCCTTCGAGGGTTGGCACCCAAATTCTGACGGAACCTTTAATTTAATGTTCGGTTACATGAATGAAAATTGGGAAGAAGCACCATTGATAGAAGTTGGAGACAATAATTTTTTCTCACCAGGGGATGCGGACCAGGGCCAGCCGACTAATTTTATGCCGCGCCGAAATCGTTTCACTTTTGAAGTTACGGTGCCTGCCGATTGGGGTAGTCGTGAGTTGGTCTGGAGCTTGAATATCAATGGCGTGGAATCAAAGGCGTATGGAACATTAAAGCCGGACTATCTGGTTGATAATATGATAATCGCTTCTGAAACCGGTTCTCTTGGTATTGGTGTCAGCAGCCCCGAGTCCAGGGCAAATGTTCCACCTTCAATTACAATTCAAGGCGATGATATACGCACAGCCAAAGTGGGTGAAGCAATAACTCTGCGGGCTCATCTTGAAGATGATGGACTGCCACGATCCAGGGCTCGTACCACAAGGGGTGAGAGTGACCTGCACCGCGCCATGTTTCGCGCGCCTCAAAAACCCACTGTAAACAAAATTAATGCCTTATTCCTGAGCTGGAATATCTATCGCGGCCAAGGCGAGGTTACCTTCGATCCTCCGCAAACCAAAGTATGGGAAGACACCCGCGTAGCCGCTAACTCGCCGTGGGGTTCATTATGGCTACCACCTGAAATTCCGGAAGATGGCATGATTGAAGTAACCGCAACCTTCGATAAACCGGGAACCTATGTGCTCTGGGGACGTGCCGATGATGGCGGACTGTATGATGACAGTTACATTACAGTGAATGTGGAATAATCAGGGTTAGTGACGGTTGGGCATCTCGTCGCGGCTGATCTATCCCTATTTTGGGAGAATGCCAGGGGACACTAACAACTTAAGAGAGGGGCGAGGGTTCAAATTTGGGGCCATTGCCCCAAACGAAAATAGAAGATGACCGGAGGGGAACGTTCTCTCAGCAGAATACACAGTTAATAAAAAAGGGGTCCTAAAGGCACTGCTGTCCCTTATGCATTAGGCAATTGCCGCTGTTTGAGGACTGTGGGCTGCAGTTGTGGAAGAAACCACACCAACCTTAACCTGTCCTTCGGAAAGAACGCCTAGCCACCCGGTTAGAGCATCTAGTGAAATCTTATCTATTTTCCCGTTCATTAGTTCGCTAACTCTTGATCTTGGGACACCTAATAAATCGGCGGCCTGGGTATTATTGAGCCCAGACTTTTTGATTAGCGCCTCAAGCGCCATCATTAGGTCAGACTTAGCAGTGAGTACAGCAGCCTTTTTGGGGTCGTCGTATAATTGGTAAAAAACTGATTTAGTCATTTTTCGCCTCTTTCTTTTTGCGGAGAGCCAACTCGTTGTAGATCTTTTTGCCCGCTTTATGTCTTTGGGATCGGTTTTATTCCGCTTCTTCTCAAATGCATGAAGAATATAAATTGCGTCTTCAAACTTGCTTACATAAAAAGCTCTATACCAGCTTTGGTCTTCGCTGACACAAATTTCAGATACCCGCTTCCAAGATCTTTCATAGACTTAAAGTCAGTTGGGTCTGCACCACGTTGAAGCCTTTGGATTTCGTTGCCAATTCTTGCTTTAGCTGCGCCCGGGAAGCCCTTAATGACTTTTAGGGAGCTTCCTAAAAATTCGGTATCTTTCATTACGACGGGCCTAGGCACAAACTGTATAAAATTTTATACGATGCTGTCAATATAATCATGAAAAAAGTAAATAAACCCAATAATTACAGCTAGTTATGAGTTAATGACATGCTACTAACTCCATTAGATGGATTCTGGCTGTTTGACTAGTCGATTGGCAGTTTTTTGATTTATAGCTAAAGGGGTAACTAAAACGAGACGGAGGGAGTAATTTTTGTACAGGCGACACAATTGCTCAATTTTTAGTCCCTCCGTCTCCCTCACTCCTATAGTAGGGAGTCGTTTGGGTATCTATCAAACGGTAACGGGCTTGGGGCATGGGTTCCTCCTTGAACGCAATGCAATCAAATGGTTAAAAACAGTTATAGATTAGGATCAGCCCTATGAGCAAATATTGGGCTGAATTTTTGTCGGTGTCCTATTTTCCCTTTTAGGTTTCACGGCTTCTATTGATATCTAGACACAATGTCGCTTGCTACAGGTTTGCGGCGTATAGTGGCTCAACAATATGACTGATGACTCAAACAATGTGCTGCAACGTGGCCTTGAAAATTTTCAAGATTCTTTTTCAGGCTTCATCCGTGCGCAGACAACAATCAGCTGGTTTCTTCTCCTGGCAACCATCGTGGCCCTGTGGTGGGCAAACTCAGACTATAGTTCTGCCTACCAAAACCTGACACATACATCGATTGGTTTTTTTTGGGGTGATTTTAGTCTGCATACTTCTCTCAAACACATCATCAATGATGGGCTAATGGTCATATTTTTCTTCCTCCTTGGACTTGAGATCAAAAGAGAGGTTCTTGCTGGAGACTTCGCGCGGCCAGATAACCGACGCATGTTAATTCTCTGTGCCATCGGTGGCATGGTATGTCCGGCTGTTATCTATCTGTTGTTCAACTGGTCGCTTGATTCGCAGATTGGGTGGGGTATACCGATGGCAACCGATACCGCATTTGCACTGGGCGTACTCACTATAGTGAGAAAACACATTCCGGGAGGTTTGTTGGCCTTTCTTGTAGGCTTAGCCATTGTGGACGATGTCGGAGCTATACTAGTCATTGCAATATTTTATTCTCAAGATGTATCTATATTGCATCTAATAAGCGCATTCGCTCTTATTGCATTTTTGGCACTAGGCAATTATGCGGGCATCCGCCAGTCATATTTCTATATTATCGTCGGAATGGCTAGTTGGTGGATGATGCTTAAATCCGGTGTTCACCCTACGTTTGCTGGTATTGCAGTTGCTTTAACTATACCAGCACGTCCGAAAATCACATCAGAAAAACTACTGGTTAAAGCGAAGACAGTAATTGATTCTATGCAGGCAGAATCAATTACTGTTGATGTTCTCGGCAGTCGCAGGGATCACGAGCAGGTGATAAAGGTGCGCGATTTTGCGGAACGTGCAAGCACGCCACTGCGTCGCTGGGAAGATACGCTGGAGTTGCCTGTGGTTTTATTTATCTTACCCTTGTTTGTGCTGACCAACGCCGGCGTACCTTTTAGCTTGACCTCCTTCATTGAAAGCATTCAACATCCAACTGGATTAGGAATCATTACTGGGCAAGTCCTTGGAAAATTTATTGGCATTTCTGGTGCGTGTTGGCTTTGTCTGCGCTACAAAATAGGGCGTTTACCCGGTGGCGTTAATCTTCAGCATGTCATTGGTATCTCGCTAATTGCTGGAATAGGTTTTACCATGTCCACATTTATCGCCACTCTGGGCTTTGACTCCCAGCCAATGCACTTACAAAGTGCGAAAGCATCTATTCTGGTGGCGTCAACAGTTTCTGCAATTCTAGGCGTGTCGTATATTCGATTCGTTGCAGCAAAGAAATTATAATATGCTGATGAGATGTTGTTGAATAAATCTCAATAAATGGGGTCAGAGTAAACATACAGTAGTTTGAAGTGATGGGGCACAGTAACGGGGAAAATTGCCGCTTGAGCAAGCAAGAACTACAGTCTTTTTACTCTGGTCTGGTCTGATTTGTTTCCTCAGTATAGTGAGTTACCAGATTTTCTCCAGGAGTTTTAGTTTGCCAGGCTTGTCTCTCCATTCATCGGCATCCTCCGGTGGTAGTTTAACCTCTATAATATTTGGCCAAGATTGGCTGAGCTCTTCATTCAGAACCAGAAATTCAAATTGCGCATCTGGCAGCTCTGCCTCAGAGTAAATCGCGTCCACTGGACATTCGGGTTCACACAGCGCACAGTCAATACACTCATCCGGATTAATAACCAGCATATTGGGGCCTTCATAAAAACAGTCGACCGGGCAAACTTCGACGCAGTCAGTGTATTTACACTTAATACAATTTTCGCCAACAACAAAGGTCATTTTCTCTCACCGATTTAGCCAATTTGTTGCAAATACGAAGCTGCACACGACTACCAGCAAAATAGTAGCACTTGAAAATAATATGGGGAAACGGCAATGCACGATCATTCTGACCACGATCGCAGTTCTCAATATAAGAAAAACAGTCTAAGTCTTTGGGGCGCTGTATCTATGGGGACAGGCGTCATGATCGGTGCCGGGATATTCGCGCTCGCCGGACAGGTTGCAGAGCTGGCGCGGGAGTGGTTTCCACTTGCCTTTCTGGTAGCGGCGATTATTGCTGGTTTTTCTGCGTACAGCTACGTCAAGATGGCCAACGCCTGGCCCTCGGCTGGCGGTATTGCCATGTTCCTCCAAAAATCCTATGGCAGGGGCACCGTTACAGCGGTATGTGCATTGCTTATGTACTTTTCCATGGTGGTTAATGAAAGCCTGGTAGCAAGAACGTTTGCCACTTACAGTTTGCATCTTACTGGCAATGAATCAGGAGGCTGGTTGTTGCCCGTACTTGCAGTTGCAGTGCTCGTATTCGCCTTTCTGGTAAACATACTCGGCAACAAAACTATTCAGACGTTCTCATTTTTCATGGCGTTTATCAAAATTGGTGGATTGGTCTTTCTTGCCGCCGGGGGGTTATGGGCATCTGGACTCTCATTTGAGGCAGCGGCTTCATCCGGAGAAGAAACATCGTTCGCAGGATTTCTTGGTGCTGTCGCATTGGGTATTCATGCGTACAAAGGATTTACTACTATTACCAATAGTGGATCGGAGATCAAAAATCCCAAGAAAAACGTAGGTCGGGCAATAATAGTTTCATTAGTTATCTGTACAGTAATCTACCTGTTGGTTTCATTAGCTGTCGCGGGAAATCTGACAGTTGATGAGATAGTAGCCGCAAGGGATTATTCACTGGCGGAAGCCGCTCGTCCAGCGTACGGAGAGTTAGGGCAGCGGGTAACCGCGATATTTGCCATTGTTGCTACAGTTTCTGGCCTTATCGCCAGTGTGTTTGCTGTATCACGTATGTTGGCCATGCTCACCGAAATGAAATTGGTGCCTCATAGTCACTTTGGAATGCCGGGAAGTGTGCAGAAGCACACCTTGGTCTACACCATAGTGTTGGCGATCTTGTTAGCGGTTTTTTTCGACCTCAGTCGTATCGCGTCCTTAGGAGCTATCTTCTATATATTGATGGATATAGCAATTCATTGGGGAATCTTTCGCAACGTCCGAAAAGAAATTGGTGCAAATCCAGTAATTTTGGTTGCTGCCATGGCTTTTGACGTAATTGTCCTGGGAGCATTTATATGGGTGAAGATACAGTCAGACATAGTGGTTATTTATGCATCAATTATCGGCCTTGTATTGATAATTCTTGGAGAGTATTGGTTTCTGAGATCTCATGAATCTCAAGAGCAACATTGATAAATAAAGCATGGTCAATCTGCGGTTTCGAGATAGGGGAAGTCCAAGAATAGCCTTCAGCGCTTACTGGAGGTGGGTCCCAATTTATCCGTTTTAGAACAAATACGAAAAGCCGATATACACCATAGAACAACCATACAAGGGCGTTAGGCAAATAAATGAATTTAAGCTTTAACTTAGAGGATGCAAGTCAAGTTGCTATTGGTGCTTTTGCTTTAGCAGTTCCAATTTCGTTCTCTGAAGAGGCTTGGAAACTAGGCGAGACACTTCCTTTAACTAATCTACTAATGGTATTTATTCTGTCTATTTCATTCTTAGGATTTTTCGCATATGAAAGCGTATTCCAAGGCAATATTAAATACAGAGTACCCATTTTTTTGTGCCGCATAGCTATTGCTTATACAATTGCAGCAATAGTTGTTGCGTTAGTGTTGTTTTCATTAAATAAATTCCCGTTATTTACAGACACACTTGTCGCATTTAGACGCTTAATAGTAATTACAATGCCTGCTTCTATGGGCGCTATTATTGTGGATAGCTTTGATAAAGAGTAAATGCCTAACAATAACATTGTCCCGTCCTAAAATACGTTGACGGTTTTATGAATCAGCCAGCTGCTTTCTGCAGCTGGCTTTTTTGTGCACTGCTTCGGGTGTTTGCATACCCAGGCTCAGATGCGGCCTTAACTGA
>JABMOK010000072.1 GCA_013204155.1 Pseudohongiella sp.
GTTTGGTCATGATCGCTGTTGCCTGGTTCTCAAATTCAAGAAAGGCTGATTCATCATTTATAGTCAGCAGTACAACGATAGAAATCAAATTCCCGGTTTCTCCCAAAATGTTTCTCAAAAAATTGTTTCTCAAAAAAAAGAGAGCCAGTAGAGAGTGACGCGATTCTTCTGCGATTAATATTAGCCAGATATCGCAGTGCTTGCCATCGATACTGCAACCGACCACGCAAATTACGACCAGGTCCAAACATGCCGCGATATTGAATTTCTTCCAAGAGTGAGCCATTATTCGACGCAGCACCGCCTGGAACCTGATTCATTAGCCTGGCCGCTTCGGCACTTGATTCAGTATCGATTCAGGTCAATAAGCTTATAAGCTATCTGATAAAACAGGTTTCGAATTTATAAAGACTCCCTATGACCTATGACCTATGACCATTGAGCAGATAGCCAAACGACAAACAGACCCCTCTTCCCTGCGACGAGGGGAGCGGGCATTGTGCTGCTTACTGGTTGTGGTTTGTTCGCAGATTTTGTTGCTCGGTGCTGTTCAAGCCCAAGCCCAAACACAGGATCAAGAGCCGAGTCAGGCTCAAGCACAAGCGCAAACTGAGGCAGAGCGCGCGCGCGTACTTGAAATAAGCCGGGAACTTGCCAATCGACAGCAAGCTATTAATGCTATGCAAGGCGATCTCGGTATTTATGCGCCGGATTTGCAAGAGGCCTATTCTGATCTCGCCGCCTTCTATAATGAAATTGAAGACTATGGCAATGCGGTGGCGCTGTATTCAGATGCCTTGCAGGTAGCGAGAATTAACACGGGCCTTTACAGCGAACAGCAGCTTCCTGTTATTGAGCAGCTCATCTCTAACAACGACAAATTGAAAGAATGGCAGGAAGTGGACGACTTGCAACAGTTGCGCTATCACATAAGTAGCCGCCTGTTTGAGCTGGGCAATCCGGCATATATTACGGCGGCAGAACAATATGGCAGTTGGAAGTTGCGTTTGCTGCGGGAAAACCTGCTGGATTTTAACTACCGGGCTTATTCAAATACGGCCATCGATCTGAGTCGCTTTTACGACTCGGCGATCACTAATATTGAATCTCAAACCGATTCGGATCCCACGGATTTATTAAAATTAATTTATGGTAAAACGGAAACTGATTTAAGCCTCGCGCGATCTATAGCCAGCACTCCCTATACGGCATTTGAAGGCACGGCGAGTCGCTATGTGACCCAGACCCGCTGCCAGAATGTCAGAAATGCCAGCGGTCAAATCGTTAGAAATTGTGTCAGCGTGCAAGTAGAGAATCCTCGCTATCGACAATCCCAGCGCGACGCGAAACAGCAGGAATTGAACCGTTACTCTCGTTCCATGCAACGCTCGATTGAAAGACTGCAATTGATAAAAGATCAGAGTAGCGAGTTGGCGGCCAGTGAGAAGCAGCAGCTGGAAGTTCAGATCGCACAATTGCAGGTCGAATTTGATCAGCTACTGCGGCTGAGTCGACGTCGGAGCTTGTTGTAGATTCTGCCCTCGCTTTTAGCCGGCGTGTTCTACCCTCCCCCCATTTCAGTAGGGGTAATGTGTCTCTCCGTGGAGAAATCACCGATTTCGCTGGAAAAAATCCGCTACACAAGGTAAAACATGACAGATCAGCGTGGGTCCCTGCTGGGCTGATCAGTATTTATAACCGGAGGAGATTATGTCTCAATTTGCTAAGCGCCTAACTCGAGCGTTTCTGTCGGCATTGATTGCCGCAGTAGCCTTGGGTGGTCAGTTTGCTGCCGCATTGGAAGTGGGTGATAAAGCACCTGATTTTTCATTGCAGGCATCGGATGGCAAGACCTACAGCATGTCCCAGTTTCTGGGGAACAAGCCTGTAGTCATTGCCTTCTTTCCCAAAGCCTTTACCGGCGGATGAACTATTCAATGTAAAGCGCTGCGTGACAGTGCCAAAGAAATTCAAAGTTTCGACGTTGCCTACTTCATGACCAGTGTGGATACACTGGAAGACAATACAGCCTTTGCCGATGAGCATCAGGCTGGATTCCCGATCCTTGCAGATCCCAGCAAGGAGATGACAGGCGCCTATGGTGTCTTGGCCGCGTCGGGTTATGCCAATCGCTGGACCTATTATATAGGTGCTGACGGTATCATCCTTAAAATTGATAAGGAAACCAAGCCGGCAACGGCGGGCAAGGATTTAACCCGAACCATGGAAGAATTAGGTTTTCCCAAGGTTTAGGTTTAGGTTCAGGTTCAGGGACTTTGAAGTCCCTTGCGTAGAATCGAAAAGGCTGTCGTGATTATCACGACAGCCTTTTTTATTTCCCCTACAGCCGCGAATTAACCCATTGTTCCTGATTAATTAATAGCGCTTTAATCGATACACTCTCGAATCAATGGTGTCTAAATAGTGGCAATCGCTGACTTAAAGCTGATTGTCAGCGGCCTGCTGTTGTAGCTGAAATGGGCCTGTGCCAGAATACTTCTCAAATTGCAGCAATGGAGTAATCTCATGTCAAAGTCCGGTCTTTGGGCTATCGCTGGAATAGCGGTTCTAACGCTGCTGTATCTGGTTTATTTGGCAGTCACACTCGAGGCGCCAGAGGGCACGACGACAGTAATTGTGCCGGCGGGAAGTGCTATAGCGGTTGTGGAACCGGCACCCACTATTCGACCGAGTCTGCCACAGACTCGACTACCCGCCGCGCCCGAGCCCGCTGCCCTCGCTGCCGCCGCGCCAATCATCGAACCCGCTCCGGTAGAGGTTGAGCAGCGAGAGCCAGAAGTGAGTGTCAGCGCTGATGAGGAAGATGGCGTGGTGGTTCAGCTACCGAGTCTAAATGATAGTGATGAGTTTGTTTTTGAAGGTCTGCGTGCCCTGCAAAATAGCGCAGCACTAATTCGCGTACTGGCGAGTGAGCAATTGGTGCGCAGGTTCGTTGTGCTGGTCGATAACCTCAGTCGTGGCGAGTTTCCGCAAACCGGATTGCCTTATCGACCCATCGGACAGGAAATGCCGGCAAGCAGTATTGATGATAATCTTTTTGTGATGGATGAGAGCGCCTTCTCACGATTTGATCAGGTGATCGATACCTTTATTAGCATCGACACCGATCAGAGTATGAGTTTGTACCGACTGTTATCACCGCTGTTTCAACAGGCGTATGCGGAAATAGGCAATCGAAATATAAATTTTGATGACACGCTTCGTTCGGCGATAAACAATGTTTTGCGAACTTCCAATGTAGAAGGGCCATTCCAATTGGTTAAGCCGTCAGTTATGTTTCTGTACGCCGATGCCAGCATCGAAAACTTGCGAGATATTAACAAGCAGTTAATACGAGTGGGCCCGGAAAATACCGATAAACTCAAGGTCAAACTGCGAGAATTTCTGGCGCAGTTGTAAACACAGCTAAACCTGACGACGCGTTGCAATAAGCTTATAGACGTCGGGCCCAGTGAGCAGGACAAAGCAAGCTTAACATGATCCAAATACCTTCACCCTTAATCGAGATCGACTGGCTTAAAGAACAGCTGCATGCCGAAGAGCTTGTGTTGTTAGATGCTTCGGTGCCACCCGTGGTGCCGGGCTATGTCTCTATAAACAACGAGAGCAACTTTGCCGCCATCGCCGGGGCGCGCCGTTTCGATTATGAAAAAAATATCTGTGCCCCGAATTCTTCGCTACCCCATATGCTGCCAAGCGCAGAATTATTTCAGCAAGCAGTACGTAAACTTGGCATTAATAAGGATAGCGTAATCGTTGTCTACGATGATGTAGGACTTTACGCCAGTCCGCGTGCCTGGTGGATGTTGCGAGCGATGGGGCATGCACAAGTGGCTGTGTTAAATGGTGGATTGCCGGCCTGGATTGACGGCGGAAATTCCACTGTAAATAAATTGGTGACTGATGTTGCAGAAGGCAACTTTGTCGCCGAGCTGGATGCCGATTTGTTTTGCGATTTTCAAGTCGTTCTTTCTGCTCTGGATGATCCCGCCTGCGCCGTTCTCGATGCACGCTCCTGCGCCAGGTTTTATGGAACCGCGCCAGAACCACGGCCGGGTGTCCGCAGTGGTCATA
>JABMOK010000073.1 GCA_013204155.1 Pseudohongiella sp.
CAGCTATGCTCCCGGCAAGGAAAAAGAAATTACTATGCATGACGGCTCGGTAATCCATTTACACAAGGCTAGCAAGAACTACGATCCATCCGATAAAGAAAATGCCTTGCAGCATATAAACCAGTATAAGAAACAAGGAAAGATCGCAACCGGCCTGCTGTACATTAATCAATCCACTTCCGATCTACACGAACTGCAGGATACCGTAGACGAGCCCTTCAATAGCCTGAGCAACCATGAACTCTGTCCTGGCAGCGAAGTACTGGGCAATATAAATAATACCTTCAGGTAATTACTCTAGGAAACAGCTGGGAATTCCCGCGCTGAATCTGCGGCCGACCGACAACCGATCTACAACCGACCCACAACCGATCCACAACAACAGGGTTTCACTTTCTTTGCGTTTTTATTAACTCGTAGGCGGCCTTGATTTCCTGAGTCTTTCTGGTCGCAATATCAATCATCTCCTCCGGCAAACCCTTGGCCACCAGTTTATCCGGGTGATGCTGATTCATTTGCCGGCGATAGGCTTTCTTCAGCTCCGCATCATTGCTGCTTTCCGGAATCCCCAATAATTCATACGCGGCCGCTATTTTTTTCTTCGAGGAGTGCTCATTGCGAAAATGTGTTTGTCCTGACAGTCGACTTAGCAACTGCGTAAACTGCTCGGCGGTAAAACCAAGATCTCGTGCGATGCCTTGCAACAAACTCTTTTCTTTCGGATCTAATCTCCCGTCCGCATAAGCCGTGGCAATAACTATTTCAAGAAACATCTGAATTAAATTGCGCCGCCTGAAACATTCTCGCTTAAATTGCGCCAATACCTCGTGCACAGGAAAGCCGTCTTTCTTTCCCTCATTGAACAAATTAATTGCCACAGTGCGTTGCTGTGGATTCAGTCGCATTTGATGCATGACCTGTTCGGCCATCGCTATTTCATCTCTGGTTACCTGACCATCGGCTTTCGCCACATAACCCATGAGTGCAAACGTACTGGTAAAAAATACAGACTGCACGCGTTCGGTCGTGCCAAGTCCCAAGGAATCTTCGAGGCTCAGCCCATCCAGCCCCTTGTCAAAAAAATTACCCAGAGAAGCCCCCAGCAAGGCGCCAAGTGGCCCGCCCATCATGAAGCCAAATGTACCGCCAACAACTTTACCCCACCAGCTCATAGTCTAAATCTCTTGTATGCCATTAGCAGAAACTGTTTTCCTCGTCCGCGCCTGACTGCACGAGGAATAGTTCGTGTCCAAAAAATATTAAAACCTGTCAGGAAATGAGACGTTGAAACCAGTTCTTATTCAGCTCACGTCTGCATCCATCTAACTGCACGGAGAAACGGCTGGAATTCGACTGCACTCGAGCAGCGGCGTCTATCAGCCATCGCTTTTCTCGGTAGCTCCCGCGTTGATAGCCTCCATTACCCTCGTGGTAAGCGTAATAGAGACTCATTGCATCGTCCCTGTCAATTTTGCTGCTACGGGTGGAATTTGCGTTATACCAGCCTACAAAGTCAATCGCATCAGCAAAATCGGAACGAGATGCCCGTCGATTACCCGACGTATTTTCGTATTCTTCCCACGTCTGATCCAGGGCCTGCGCATAGCCATAGGCCGAAGAGGGTCGAGCGCCAGGAAATATCCAAAGGAATCGGGATCGCTCTGGTTTTGCCCGCGAGCGAAAACCAGATTCCTGGTAAATAAATGCCATATTCACAGCAACCGGCACACCCCAACGTTGCTCGGAGTCCTTGGCGGCGTTATACCAGGAACGGCGGGTTTCGAATATTTCGCATATATTAGCCACGTCCCGAGGTGGAGAACTGGCACAGGAAACCAACAGCATCGACGTCAGTAATCCTGCAGTAATGTTATGTACGTGGAATTTCATCTTCAAATTCACCAACCGTTATAACAATAATTAGTTAAAACAATAATTAGCCAAAACAATAATCAGTTAAACCAATAGATTGTGCCTGTTCATTTGCTTAGATCATCAATTAGGGCTAAAAATTCCCCTTCATCAATAATTTTTATTCCCAATTCCTCTGCCTTGTCTAATTTAGAGCCCGCTCCCGGACCCGCAACCACACATGTCGTGTTTTTCGACACGCTGCCAGCCACTTTAGCACCGAATGCGATTAGCTTCGCCTTCGCTTCGTTGCGCGGCATCAACTCCAAGGTCCCCGTTAGCACATAGGTTTGATTCTTAAGGGGTTGCGCGTTATCGCCTGACTCCACTTTTGGCCAGCTTACACCATGCTCTTGTAGATCTCTTAGCAGAGCCAAATTTCCTTCATTGGTAAAAAATATTGAAATATGTTGCGCCACGATAGGTCCGATATCTGCAACTTGCTCTAAACTTTCCGGGCTCGCCGCAATTATCTTTTTTAGATCGCCAAAATAATTCGCAAGCTGCAGGGCTGTTGCCTCCCCCACTTCGCGAATTCCCAGCGCGAACAAAAACCGGGGCAGTGTCGTATACTTGCTCTTATTCACCGCCATGATTAGATTTTCAGCTGACTTCGGCCCCATCCTTTCCAACGCCATAATCTGTTCGGCTGTCACTGCAAAAATATCGGCAACGCTAGTAATAATTCCCTCGTCAACCATTTGATCTACAAGTTTACTACCGAGGCCATCAATATCCATTGCGCTGCGAGAGGCAAAATGTTTTATCGATTCTTTTCGCTGCGCCGGACAAGTTATCCCCGCGCTACACCGGTACAGAACCTCGCCATCTTTTTCGATTACGGCGCCACAAGCGGGGCAATTTTTGGGTAGCTTGATATCCTTCAGCTGTTTGTCGTTCGCCGTACTATTGACCACCTTCACGACCTTCGGAATGACATCGCCCGCCCTGCGCACGATTACCGTATCGCCTATCCGCAGCCCAAGGCGCTCAATCTCATCCATGTTATGCAGAGTTGTATTGCTTACAGTTACCCCGCCGACAAATACGGGCTGCAATCGAGCAACCGGCGTTATAATGCCAGTTCTCCCAACTTGAAATTCAACATCCAAGACCTTGGTGGACTTTTCTTCTGCCGGAAACTTATACGCTATGGCCCAACG
>JABMOK010000074.1 GCA_013204155.1 Pseudohongiella sp.
AAGTTATTATCTTATTAGTGTCCCCTGCTATCCACAATTCCCATAGATTCTTTTGTTAAGTTATTATCTTATTAGTGTCCCCTGCTATCCACGATAGCGGCGTGCATGATGGAGATTTCCCATATGGTGTGATAGTTGAAGTTGTAGCCACGAGTGAGACATTTCAATGTGATCCGACGGTTACGAATAGCCATAATGATTTGCTTGACTAAGAATTATAAAATGTAGGGGACACTAATAAGATAATAACTTAAGCAAATGCAGGGGACACTAATAAGATAATAACTTAAGTCGACCATTCCCACGGATTTGTTTTGTTAAGTTATTATCTTATTAGTGTCCCCATCTATCTGACTAAATTTATTCCCTCAACTCATAGCTGAGCAAGTTGCTGGATAAAACCATCAACATCGCGCAAACACCTTAAGTCCAACAACAAACGACCATCGTTGATACGCCCGATAACCGGTTTCGGCAAGGCGCGAAAACTTGCCGACAATTGTTGTACGGCTTGGTCGGTTTCTCCCTTGGCCGCAATCGGGGCAAAACAAAGTGCGCGACTCTCCATCAGGTCCAGTGGTAGGGCGCCACTGCCAATCTGGCTCTTGCAGGCCTGCACCTCTACCGTCGCCCTGCCCGCCAGCGCCGCCTGCACGGGCGCTAACAGCTTTGCGGCCACCACTTCGATGTCATCCAGCGAGCGCGAGAGATCGGCCAACAGTGGCAGGCGTGTGCTTAAACGGCGGGGATCCTTATACAGATTAATCACCGCCAACAGTGCCGCCAGGGTTATCTTGTCCACCCGCAGTGCGCGCTTTAAGGGATTATGCTTCAGCCGCTCTACCAACTCGCGCTTGCCAACGATGATGCCTGCCTGTGGCCCACCGAGTAATTTATCCCCACTAAAAGTAACCAGATCTGCCCCCGTATCGAGTGTTTCTTTCACCGTGGGCTCATGCGGGAGATTGTAGGGGCGCAGATCAATCAAGGAGCCACTGCCCAGGTCCGACACAAAGGGTATGCCCTTCTGTTTCGCCAGCTGACTCAAGTCCGCTTCGGCTACCGACTTGGTGAAACCGCGTATCTCGTAGTTGCTGGTGTGCACCTTCATTAGCAGCGCCGTGTCAGTGCCGATGGCCGCCTCATAGTCTTTTAGATGGGTACGATTGGTAGTGCCCACTTCCTTCAGCGTGCAGCTGGCGCTTTCCATCACATCGGGAATGCGAAAGGCACCGCCAATTTCCACCAACTCCCCGCGGGAGATAATGACTTCCTTGCCACGGGCCAGGGTATTCAGCACCAGCAACACCGCGGCGGCATTGTTATTCACCACCGTAGCGGCCTCGGCCCCGGTTATTGCACACAGCGCCTGCTCCAGATGACTGTCCCGGTCACCGCGCTTACCCGTGGCCAGGTCATATTCCAGATTGGTGGCATTGGTGGCGGCGGTAATCATGGCATTCACCGCCTCCAGGGGCAGACTGGCCCTGCCGAGATTGGTATGAACCACGGTGCCGGTAAGATTAAAAACCGGAATCAGGCTGCTGGAAAACTCCACATCCACCGCATCCTCAATCGCCGCACAAAACTGACCCAGAAAATCCTCCGCCCCCAACCACGCCATCGCCTCGGCATCCTCGGCGGCAATAAGCCCGCGCAGGGAGTTCAGTTGCGCTCTCGCCTCCAACTTTACACTCTCATGCCCCACGCGCCCGATCAGTGCGGCGAGCAACTCTGTCTGCAGGAGCTTATCTATTGAGGGGAGTGATTTTAGTAGCGTCATTTCATATTCCATCGGAATTATTTTTTGTGTCTGGAGAGTTTGCTGTTTTAATGATGGGCAAGAATAGTCCTTCTTTTATTAATATAAGAAAGTTCAATTTACGTAATAATTCGAACCAGCGCAATGACAAACCAAAGCCATTGTTCTCAGATTTCAGTTACTTGCAAAAATAAGGCCGAAGGTAATACACTGCTTTACTGTCTGCCTTTACTGTCTGCCTTTACTGTCTACCTTTACTTCTACCTATAATCCAAGATCAATATGACAAAAAAACACACCCTCCTGGTCGTCAATGAATTCCATCAAGAAACCATTAGCCAACTTGACACGCTCTATCACACCCACCATTTCTGGAAACATTCGGCCGCGGAAAAAATAGATTTGCTCGAAGCCCTGCAGGGCAAATGCCGAGCCGCCGCCACGGGGTCCTGGGAGTGCGATAGCTTAATCTACAAACTCAACTCACTACAGCTTGTTTCCTGCTTCGGCGTGGGTGTCAACGCCATTGATTTTGAAGAAACCAGCCGCCGCGAGATAAAAGTCAGCAACACCCCCGATGTTTTGAATGACGCTGTCGCCGATATCGCCTTGGCGCTCATTCTGGCGACTACGCGCAAACTCGTGATTGCGGATAAATTTGTCAGAAGCGGAGAATGGAAAATGGGTTCCCTGGCTTTTGGTAACGGCCTTGCCAACAAGACCCTGGGCATTATTGGACTAGGCCGCATCGGAGAGGAAATTGTGCAGCGCGCACTGCCCTTTAAACTCAAGATTGCCTACCACAATCGCGCCCCGAAAAATCTGCCTTACACTTATTATCCAAGCATTGCAGAGCTCGCCAAAAACTCAGATATTCTGTTATGCATGCTGCCCGGCGGAGAAACAACACAAAACATAATTGATGCGGAAATTTTCCGCAATTTGGGACCAGAAGGCGTGTTCATCAACGTGGGCAGAGGCACCACCGTCGACGAGGAAGCTCTGGTTGCAGCCTTACAATCGAAACAGATTTTTGCCGCCGGACTCGACGTCTATGCCAAGGAACCGGATGTCCCCGAGGCGCTATTGAGCATGGAGAATATTGTTCTATTGCCGCATATAGGCAGCGCTACAATAGAGACACGCCGCGCCATGGGCAATCTGCTCATAGAGAACCTGGAAGCCTTCTTTTCCAATAAGCCCCTGCCAACTGAAGTGAGTCAGCCATGAACCTGCAAGAAGCCGTGGAGACTGTCTGCCCCTACTGCGGAGAAGCAATTCAGCTATTGATTGATTGTTCGATCCCGGAGCAGGAATACATCGAGGATTGCCAGGTATGCTGTCGACCTATTCAAATATTGGCCTGCGTTGATTCTGAAGGCATTCCGAGCATTAGCACTCGTAGTGAGGATGAGTAGAACGGAAATTATTACTCCAATATATGAAAGTAGACATATTTCGCCTCGCTGTCATACATCATTTGAATATTGCTCTGTACAAACTGTTCTTCACTGAGATCGATTTCGATGAACAACTCCCTATAGGGGGCACTTAAAGAATTGTAGACAACCTCTTGCACAATCAATATATGAAAGTCATCAAGCCCCATTGTTTTCGCGTGCTCGGTGAAAATATTCCATAGTAGTGGCTGCTTCCGCAATTCTTCATATTTTGATGCCTGAATCAGCGCGTCACCAAATAGATCATAGGAACGAATACCGCCACTCTGGAAAGTGCCCTGCACCGAATTGTAAGCCAATCCCATCGCGCCCTTGATAGGGCGTGAATAGTCGAATTTCTTTACCTCTACATTAAAGGCTTCAAACATAGCCAGAGCGGTGGAAACCGCGCTATCCGCCAGAGAGCGAGTATCAACCGGCAGAAAGGGGTAGCCCACAGCACTGATAAAGCCATCCCCCGTTTCCTTCAGCCTGAACGCCCGGGAGCGCAAAGGATTGTGCTCATAACCCTTCATACAAACTTCAAGAAAAGCCTGGAACACGCCCATGAAGAATTCCGCCGTCTTCTCATGTCGTATTTCACTGGAACGTTGCACGTCAAAAACATTGATAACGGCCTTGCCTTCTTTCAAAGGCATGGTGTCTTCAAGCTCATCGCCAAGTTTTATTCGCTCTAGTTGATGAGGATATACCAACTTGGACAATTGATTATGCAGGTGCTGTCGCGTGTCTGCGTCTGTTGACTTGAGGTAGAAGCGGGTTCGTATCGAATCAAAGAATATCCAGCTGACAATTGTCCCTCCTAATATACCCTGGATTATTAATATCAGATTAAGTCTTGTAGCTTCGATCCCTATAAAATACAAAACAACGGCAACTGCTAAAGCAAATAGGATGTTCCGTGTTAGCGTAACCCAATAAGTCGCGTGATAAGAAAATGCTGTTCCAAGTAACAGAAGAAAGTTTATCTGACCCATTAGGGGAATAGCCAGAGTCTGTAATTCTTCTGGTGTTCTTACTACTAAAAACTGGAATCTTAATGTTAGACAAAACCCTAAAAGACTACTTATACAAAGAAAATCTAGAATAAGTGGACTGAACTTTTCTATTGTCGAGAAAATCAGGGTAATTGCGGGGTATAGTGCTAAAACTAGTATCGGTATAGCATAGGCCAAAAAAATATATATCGAAAATGGGTTCCCCCCTGCAGATGCCTCTAAAAAATTTAGAATTGAAGAAATCGCCAATAATGCAGCAACAATCCTTCCAAACCAGCTAGAAAGAGCGCTTGATGCCTCCCCCTTTAGTTCGTCAGCAAACTCTACAATATGCTCTTGACAATATATCGAGTAGTTATTTCTTGCAAACGTTGTATTATTCACTCAAGCATTCTCTTAACTCATGGATATTGGTACTGGGAAGGAATATTTCAGACCTTTGGCGACAAAAGCGCTTATTCAAACCGCTTTCAGTCATTAAAATATCATTGTTAAATAACTGCAGGAATATCGATTTCCTGATTCTGCTATCCGATAAGCCAATTTT
The DNA here is from genome assembly GCA_013204155.1 of Pseudohongiella sp. GTDB lineage: Bacteria > Pseudomonadota > Gammaproteobacteria > Pseudomonadales > Pseudohongiellaceae > UBA9145. Next base: position 4,768 of record JABMOK010000074.1, read on the forward strand.
CCAATTTGATTTCTAATGTATATCGTCAATGAACCCAACAAATACACTATTATCACTCGTCTATCTCATTATAGTTGCAAGCCTGTTCTGGGGTAGGCTTAGGTTTTTCAAGATAAAATCTTCCTCCGCAAAAATTGGAAGCCTGCTTTACGACCCAATTGTGGCTATTCAGATTATTGTTACTCTATTCTTACTTTATGACAGAAAAGACATAGCGCTTCCCTCCGCTGTTATTTGCCTATTTTTCTACATATCTGGCCTCTTTCTATTTTGGTGGTCAATTTCCACTGCGAAAAAATTGGATTTTGCATTTAGTGACAATGTTGGGAAAATTGTAAAAACTGGCCCATTTTCTTATGTAAGACATCCTTTTTATTTGTCTTATTTGCTTGTTTGGACTGGAAGCACTCTCCTGTTCAATTCCATTTCTTTATGGATTACATTAGTCTACCTCCTGGCTTTTTATTTCATTTCAGCGAAAGCTGAAGAAAAAGTCATTTCTAACAGCGAGTATTCAAAAGAGTATCACCAATATAGCCAAAATGTAGCCATGTTTATACCGAGGATAAAATTATGGAAAAGATGATAGTTAGAATAATTAAAAATGCCGAAGAAACGGGGCAATTTATTGATAAGGTTGAGAATTATACAGGTGTCAGATTACCCTTGGAGTATGTTAAAAATAGTAAAATTGTGGGAGTTTTCCTACGCAACAAATTGGCAGCAGGTTACATGATTGTAACTAAGCCGCCTTTCAGAAGCCTTTTATTCGTTCCAGATTCGATCAAAAAATCTAATAACTTTTTTGTTAAAGATCAGTTCGAAATGATGGAAGTAAACGGGTTATGGATTGGACCTTCAATAAAGAAACCTCAAATGCAATTTCGAGTTTGGTTGAGTCTAGCTAAAAATATAATAGGGGCGAGAAAAAAATATTTATTATTAATGAGTAATTCCAAGAATAAGAACATTGAATATCTCCATAGCCTTACCAATCCTGAGACTTTATACGAAGGTTCTCCAGATTTGATGATCGGCGACAAGAGTCATGCCAATATTCGAGTTGCATTCACCACTCGCTTGAATTGCTTTTTGTGTATCCCTAAATATTGGATAGTAGTAAGCAAAAACCGTCAAAGACGAGCAAAAATCGCCGCGAAACAACGGAATTTGGTTCGCGCGCAAGGGCTATAGAATGCGTTAAATGCGAGAACAACCTTACTAGAGAGCAAGTGGACGGACGAAAGAAGGGGGCATATACACGGCCCTGATTCACCAATAATATTGCTCAAAGTGATTAGCTAGGGAATATTTCTTAATTCTTGTAACCTATGGAAAATCCCATTACGTCAAATAGCACTAAGATTAGCTATTGGATCGATAATGGATGCCCATTTAAAACACCCCCACCAGCCCACCAAGCGCTGGGGTTTAGCGTGCCGGTGAATTATCCCCCTCTACCCCGCGAGGCGGCGCTCTGTCGCCGCCTCGCGCTGCATTCGCCTGATCAGCCATCCCCGTATGCCAGTTTCAACCAGCTCCTAGGCTGACTCCGGACGTTCCTGTACAATGCACCCGGCCACCCGTGGCTACAATCAGCTCTGGTTTTAAAAAAGGTTTTAAGCACGCTATGAACAAGCCCGCAACAAAGAAATCCCCCGCCCGTAAGAAGCCCGTAAGCCACAAGAAGTACGTGTTTGCCTTCGGCAAGAAAACCGACGGCAATGCCACCATGCGTGAACTACTGGGGGGCAAAGGCGCCAATCTGGCGGAGATGGCCTCTATCGGCCTGCCAGTGCCGGCTGGCTTCACCATTAGCACCGAAGTGTGCACCTATTACTACGAGCATCAAAAGGGCTACCCGCGGGCGCTGGGCAAGTCGGTGGATGAGGCGATCAAACAGATCGAGTCACAGCTGAGCAAGCGCTTTGGGGCGCGCAGCAATCCGCTGCTGGTCTCGGTTCGCTCCGGCGCCAGAGATTCCATGCCGGGCATGATGGACACTATCTTGAATCTTGGCCTCAACGACGAAACCGTGGAAGGCCTGGCGGAAATCTCCGGCAATCCGCGTTTTGCCTGGGATTGCTACCGCCGTTTCATTCAGATGTATGGCGGGGTGGTGATGGGTGTGTCGGCCCGTCACGAAGAAGAAGCCGATCCGTTTCATCTGCTGCTGGAGAAGATGAAGCACAAACTCAAGCTGCAGGCCGACAATCAGCTGAGCACCGATCACCTGAAGTCACTGGTCAAACAATACAAGGCACTGATTCGCAAGCGCACCCGCTCGGCGTTTCCACAAGATGTGATGCAGCAACTGTGGGGCGCGGTAAGCGCGGTGTTTGGCTCCTGGAAGAACCAGCGCGCGATTCTCTATCGCCAGCAATATGGCATTCCTGCCGAGTGGGGAACGGCTGTCACGGTACAGGCCATGGTGTTTGGCAATGCCGGCGACGACAGCGCCACCGGGGTGGCTTTCACCCGCGATCCGGCGAATGGCGAGAAGGTGTTCTATGGCGAGTATTTAATTAACGCCCAGGGCGAGGACGTGGTCGCCGGCGTGCGCACGCCTCATGCTATCAGTGCCATGGCGAAGGAAATGCCCAGCAGCTTTCAGGACCTGGAGAAGGTGCGCAGCAAGCTGGAGAAGCATTTTAAGGACATGCAGGATTTTGAATTTACCATCGAACACGGACGCCTGTTTATTCTGCAAACCCGTAATGGCAAGCGCACCGGCCTGGCGGCGGTGAGAATTGCGGTGGAGATGCAGAAAGAGCGGCTGATGAGTCAGGAAACCGCCCTGCTTAAAATTCCCGCCGAGTCGATCGACTCCCTGCTGGTGCCGGTTTTCGATCCCAGGGCATTACGCGCCGCCACCTTAATTGGTCACGGCCTGCCGGCTGGGCCGGGTGGTGCCACTGGACACATCGCCTTTACCGCGGCCTCGGCCGAGCTGGAAACCCGCAAGGGTAACAAGGTGGTGTTATGCCGCACCGAGACCTCGCCCGATGACCTCAAGGGCATGCTGCATTCCCAGGGGATTCTCACCTCCCGCGGCGGGGTTTCATCGCACGCCGCACTGGTGGCCCGACAACTGGGCAAGGTGTGTATCTGTGGTGCTGGCGAGATCAACATCAACTATGAGAAGAAAACCCTCACCGCCGGCAAATATGTGCTCAACGAAGGCGATTACATCTCCATCGACGGCAGCACCGGCCGCATCTACAAGGGCATGATCGAGAGCACCGACTCGGAAGTAAAACGTGTGCTCGACGGCAATTTGAAGCCGGCCAAGAGCTACACCTACCAGCTGTTTCAAACGGTGATGCAGTGGGCCGACAAACATCGCCGCCTGAAGGTCAGAACCAATGCCGACACCCCGGCCATGGCCCGGCAGGCAGTGGCATTCGGCGCCGAAGGCATCGGCCTGTGCCGCACCGAGCATATGTTTTTCGAAGGTGACCGCATCGACTATATGCGGCAGATGATTCTCGCCGTAGACGAGGTGCAGCGCCGCTCTGCGCTGAAGAAGTTGTTGCCGTTTCAGAAGAAAGATTTTGTCGGCCTGTTTAAGGCCATGAATGGCCAGCCGGTGACGATTCGCCTGCTGGATCCGCCGCTGCATGAATTTCTGCCCCACGACGACGTGGTGAGAAGGCAACTGGCAGAGAAGCTGGGTGTGCCGCTGGACTTTGTCATCGACCGCATCAAGGCCCTGCACGAAGAAAACCCGATGCTGGGTTGCCGGGGATGTCGCCTGGGCATTCTGCACCCGGAAATAACCGAAATGCAGACCCGCGCCATCTTCGAAGCGGCGGCGCAGGTAATCAAAGGCAAGAAAGGCATCAAGGTGATACCGGAGATTATGATTCCGCTGGTGGGCTTCCGCGAGGAACTGGCCGACCAGCTAAGAATTGTGCACCGGGTGGCGAAAGAGGTGAAGAAGAAACGCAAGGTACATATTCCTTATCTGGTGGGCACCATGATCGAGGTGCCAAGAGCCGCGATCACCGCCGACGAAATAGCCAAAGAAGCGCAGTTCTTCAGTTTTGGCACCAACGACCTCACTCAAACCACGCTGGGTCTTAGCCGCGACGACATGGGTTTGTTTTATGAGGAATATCAACGCAAGGAAATCTACAATAAAAATCCGTTTGCCAGTCTGGACCAAACCGGCGTCGGCAAACTGATCGAGCTCGCCGTAGAACGCGGCCGCGCCACCAAGCCCGACCTGAAGCTGGGCATCTGCGGCGAACATGCCGGCGATCCGTCGTCGATCGATTTCTGCCATCGGGCGGGCCTGGATTATGTCAGCTGCTCACCACCCCGGGTGCCCATCGCACGGCTCGCGGCGGCACAGGCGGCGCTGCGGAATAAGTAGAGTTGCTGTAGCCGGCAAAAGGCCTATTGGGGAAGAATAAAATGAACAACAAAGGGGGCGGTGGCAAATCATCAGTATTTCGATTTGTTACCGCCCCCTTTTTGTTTGCTTTAGTTCGCTTTTGTTTGGAACAGACAGAATAATATTCTCTGGCAAAGCAGGCGTGGACTTAAGTAGACATAGCCTTTATTCTTCCTGCATCTCTCAGGGTTTTTCCAGCTATTTGTTCTTGCTATTTATCTTGCTATTTATCTTGCTATTTGTTCTTGCTATTTAGAGATAGGCAGTCTCAAATACCCGCCCCCAAATACTTTGCTACAACACCCAAAAAATGACCGCGTCAATTTTGCGACATTCTAGATTAGGCCTGTGGCTACTACTGCTTGTAGTACAAGGGTTTACCGTGCCTGTCGCTCTGGCTCAGACGGCAGCGCCAACCCTGCTCATCAGCGGCGCCTCTGAAGAACTGGAACGCAATATCCGCGCCCACGTGTCGATGACAGGTCTGGCCTGTGACCTGTCCACCCCCAGACTGAACCGATTACTCCCGGACATTCGACAAAATCTGCTCCGCGCGAGCCGTGCACTGGGTTTCTATCAACTCACGAGTCAGATAAGTCTCGAACAAACAGACACCTGCTGGAATTTGCATGTGGCCGTTACCCCCGGAGCACCGGTTACCGTTGCCAATATTGCGATTACGCTAAACGGCTCGGAAACCTCTTTCTCCAGCATGCTTGACGAATTACCGATACAGCGCGGCGACACGCTTAATCATGCCAAATACGAGCGCCTCAAATCCGATTTGAGTGCGCTTGCTGTGGAGCAGGGTTTTTTTGCGGCACGCTTCGCAAGTTCTCAGTTACTCCTCGATCTGGAAAATAACACAGTGGATATCGCCATTGATTTTCAGCCCGGGGAACGCTTTCACTTTGGCAATATCGACATCGTGCCCATTGCGGAGCTGTCAAATGAATTCATCAAACGCTATATAGAGTTCAGTGAAAATTCCTTCTACTCTGCCGAAGCGTTGATCGACCTGCGCAATGCACTCAATAACAGCCTGTATTTCAGCGAGGTATCGGTTACCCCCGCCTTGGGTGAAGCGGTGGATCAGCGCGTGCCAATCCACGTCGCTCTGCGCATGCGCCCGCGGCAGGTTTATTCGGTTGGTGGGGGCATCACTACCGACATTGGGCCACGCGTGCGCGCAGACTACGAAGACCGTTATCTGAATGCTAGCGGTCACACGTTTGAAGTGAAAACCGGTGCTTCACCTATTCAGCAAAACATGGACATGAATTACCTGATTCCAATGTTGCGCCCGGCGACCCAGCGCCTGCAAATTTCCAGCGGCTTTCTGCGTGAGGACAATGACACTTATCAGAACCTGACATCGAAATTGGGCGTAACCTACAGTTTTATCAACGCCCATAACTGGCGACAAAACTATTTCACCAATTACCAACACGACGATTACACCCTCAATGACGAGATCGAAGTTGCCGACATTCTTATTGCCGGGATCAACATCAATCGCACCCGCGCCGACGATGCCCTGTACCCCACCCGTGGC
>JABMOK010000075.1 GCA_013204155.1 Pseudohongiella sp.
ACAAAGTGCCAGTACAAGCCGGCGATCTCCACGATCTCATAACCTTTTTTGTCGTAGTGCCCTTTCTTGACCTTAAAAGCCACTGTTAACAAATAGATGACCCCGGCGCTAACGTGTAAACCGTGAAAGCCGGTAATCATAAAAAAGACTGAGCCAAATTGCGGTGCGCCAAATGGGTTGCCCCAAGGCCGCACACCCTCATCGACGATCAATTTGGTCCACTCGAAAGCTTGCATGCCAACGAAGGAAGCACCAAACAGGGCCGTAATACACATCAGCCAGAATGTTTTTGCTTTGTCCTTGCGATAGCCATAATTCACCGCCAACACCATGGTTCCTGAACTGGTTATCAAGATAAAGGTCATGATAGCGATCAGAATTAATGGAATTGGGTCACCACCGAAAGACAGGGCGAAAATTTCACTCTGCGGTGGCCATGGCTGCGTAGTAGACAGACGCGCGCTCATGTAGCCGGTCAGGAAGCAAGTGAAGATAAAAGTATCACTTACCAGAAAGATCCACATCATGACCTTACCCCAAGGCACATGGTGAGTTTGTTTATCGGCGGTCCAGTCGTTGACCAGGCTTTCTACGCCACGGCTCTCCGCTCCGTCTAATGCTGCTTCACTCATCCTTATTTCCTATATTAGTTCTGTAATCTTAAAAATTTGTGTACTTATGTATTCGACAACACAGCGAACATCAGCAACCACACGATTAGCAAGAAATGCCAATACAGTGTGCAAAGCTCGATACTCAGACGAAGATCTTCTGTCTTCCCGCCGGAAAGTAATCGAATTGAACTCTTACTCCAAACCCACAAGCCGCCCAGTAAATGCAGAGCATGTAATCCAGTCAGCAGATAGAAAAACGAATTCGCCGGGTTGGATGTCACATAATGACCAGCTGCCTGCAGGTCTTGCCAGGCAAGCAGCTGTCCCGCAATAAAAAGAATGGCAAACACACCGCCACCGATAAATGCAGTCATAATGTTTTTTTGTTTGCCGGCAGAGACAGTACTTCTTGCCCACTGAAAAAGAACACTGCTGATAACCAGCAAGCCAGTGTTTATCCACAGCTGCGATGGCTCGGACAAGGGAGTCCAATCCGGCAACTCCATGCGCACGTAATAGCTCACAGTGAACATGGAAAAGATCACGGAAGCGATAACCAGGAAAATTACCAGAGCTACCTTTTCGGACGCGGTATCGAATACGCCCTCAGGATCCAAGCCTCCAATAACTCCCTTGTGCTCCCACGGCTTTTCCGTCAGGGCTTTAATCAGACTCATGTATTTGCCTTTGACGCATCTTGATCAGGATCGAAATGTACCTCATCTGCCGTTGGCTCTTCACTCTCAGGGGTGTTCTGAGGGATAAAGTCCTGATGTGCACCGGGCACACTGTAATCGTACGGCCAGCGGTAAACAGTGGGTAATTCATCGCCCCAGTTGCCGTGAACAGGTGGCGTATCAGGTGTTTGCCATTCCAGTGAAGCGGAGCCCCAGGGATTTGGATCCGCTTTCTTGCCGTTGCGCAGACTCCAGAAAATGTTGATGAAGAATAGAAGCTGCGAAGCGCCAACGAACAGAGCGGCAATCGTAATCGTAGTATTCAAATCATTTGCAGACTCGGGAATGAAATCGGTAGTACCCAGGGCGTAGTAACGACGCGGGACTCCCAGAAAGCCGAGGTAATGCATTGGCAGATAAATCGCGTAAGTGCCAAGGAAGGTACACCAGAAGTGAAGTTTAGCCATGCCTTCATGAAACATACGGCCAGTGACCTTCGGATACCAGTGATACAGCGCAGCAAACAATACCAGTACAGGCGATACACCCATTACCATATGAAAGTGAGCAACCACAAAGTAAGTATCGGACAGCGGCAAATCGATAACCACGTTTCCAAGGAACAGACCGGTCAAACCACCGTGGATAAAAGTAAAGATAAAGCCGATGGCGAAATACATAGGGGCATTAAGCCGGATATCGCCTTCCCACAAAGTGAGCACCCAGTTGTAAACCTTCAGTGCCGTGGGCACGGCAATGATCAATGTGGTGGTAGCGAAGAAGAAACCAAAATAAGGATTCATGCCACTCACATACATATGGTGTGCCCATACGATAAAGCTCAAACCGCCAATGGCGATAATTGCCCATACCATCATGCGATAGCCGAAAATGTTCTTGCGAGCATGGGTTGAAAGCACATCAGAAACCAAGCCAAACGCCGGCAATGCGACGATATAAACTTCCGGGTGGCCAAAAAACCAGAACAGATGTTGGAACAGGATTGGGCTGCCGCCGTTATAATCGAGCGGAGAGCCTGACTCGATAATGGCTGGCATGAAGAAACTGGTCCCCAGCAGCGTATCGAATAGCATCATCACTGCAGCGACCAACAAGGCCGGGAATGCGAACAGGCCAAGAATCGTTGCTACAAATATTCCCCAAACAGTTAGAGGCAAGCGCATCATGGTAAGCCCACGACATCGAGCCTGTAATACGGTGGTGACATAGTTAAGCCCGCCCATCGTGAATGCCACGATAAACACCGCTAATGAAGCCACCATCAAGACTAGGCCAGTATCAGAACCGGGCGTTCCCGCCATAGATGCCTGTGGCGGATAAAGCGTCCAACCCGCCCCCGTCGGCCCATCGCCAACAAAGAAGCTGGCCATCAATATCAGCACCGATAACAGATACACCCAATAACTAAGCATATTCAGAAACGGGAATACCATGTCCCGCGCACCACACATCAGCGGAATCAGGTAATTACCGAACCCACCTAGAAACAGCGCCGTCAGTAGATACACCACCATAATCATGCCGTGCATGGTGACCGACTGATAATAGGAGCTGGGGTCAATCAAATCAAAGGATTCAGGAAAACCCAGTTGCATGCGCATTAAAAGCGATAACACTAATGCCACAAGTCCAACAGCGATCGCTGTGCCGCCATATTGAATGGCGATTACCTTGTGATCTTGGCTCCAGACGTATTTTGTAACCCAGCTATGTGGATGAGAGAGCTCCTGCTCTTGATCAGCCAGTGGCACGTAAGCCATTAAAACCTCCTAACCTTATAATCTTTGTATCAGCCGTAAGCGGCTAAATCTGTTAAAAATCTGTTCTAAACTCAAATAAATTCGTTGCAGACTTATCTCAAGGTATTGATATAAGCCGCGACGTCTTCAATCTCTTCAATGCCAGACATGGCAGTAGACATGCCAACCATCTGCTCGCCGTAGGCGTCATTCTCGTGTAAACCACGAATACCCGCGCGGAAATTGCTTATCTGAGTAACAAAATACCAGTCACTCATTCCAGCTAATGCAGGCGCGTCGGTGTACCAGGTGCCTTTTCCGTTATCGAGGTGACAGGCGGCACAGTTACGATCGAAAATTAATCCACCGTTTTCGATATCTCCGCTGACAGTGTTAGCGGCTGGAGTGCTGGGAAGAGAGGCGATGTAGGCTGCCATATTGCGAATAGCGTTATCGTCTGCCAGGGTTCGTGCCATGGGCACCATCGCCTGACCGTTAGTATCGCCTTCGCCGCCGCGGACACCCTCTTTAAAGTACTTAAGCTGTCGCTCTATATACCAGGCTGACTGCCCGGCCAGCTTGGGGCCGTTTAAGGCTTGATTACCCTCGCCTTGTGCACCGTGACAGCTGGCGCAAAGGGTAAATTGTGCCCGTCCAGCGGCAATATTGGGCGCTGCCATTGACTGGGTTTCGGCAAATGTTGCTTGCTGAGCTATCCAATCGTCAAAATCGGCTTGGGTATCGATCACCACAGAGCCACGCATGGCGAAATGGCCGATACCACATAATTCTTCGCACATGATGTCGTAGGTCCCAATCTTGTTAGGTTCAAACCAAAGATAGGAAATCATGCCCGGCACCAAATCCATCTTTACCCGAAATTGTGGCACGGTGTAATTATGCAGGGTGTCATTGGAGCGCAGTAATGCCTTAACAGGCTGTCCAATGGGGAGATGCATCTCCGGCCCAGCGACAACGATGTCATCCTGACCCCTGGGGTCTTCGACATTGATACCGAAGGGGTTGGACTCTGTTACCAGCTGGGTGTCGGCATAGCCAAGTTGGCCATCTGCACCAGGATAGCGGTAAGCCCACTGCCATTGCTGGCCCATGACTTCATATTCCGTTGCGTCTTCAGGCACCGTGACGATCTGAGCCCAAACGAACAGGCCCGGCGCCAACATGGCAACAACCCCAAGCGCGGTAATGGCTGAGAGCCAAACCTCCAGCTTGTGGTTTTCCGGCTCATAAACCGCTTTATGGCCTTCTTTCTGTCGAAATTTGTAAACACAGTAAGCCAAAAACAGGTTTACTGAGATAAATACAAATCCGGTGACCCAGAAAGTAACATTGATAGTGAAATCGATTGATCCCCATTCGGCGGCTATATCGGTAAACCACCAGGGGCTGGCAAAATGGAAAATAATAGATCCAATAACCAGAAGAAAAATAACGACCGCTAAAGCCATAAACCCGTATTCCTTCTAAAATTTACAAACGTGTTCCCGCAGACAAGATGCGTTTGATTGCATCGTTGTTCAGCTGAAAAATTAAATTTTTGCTCATCGCGTTTCAAGGAGCCAAGCAGGAGCTAAAAAAGCCTCAGCTTACCTGTGAGCCAGTTCGTAGAACGGCTCAATAAGGAAGTTTGGTTCCAGTGATATCCCTAATAATTATTATTAATTGGATGGTGCTATTTCCTCTCATTAAATCCCCGGAATTCACCGATAATTCAAAGAGGTTTCTCACACCCTACGCGCACCGGCATGCTATAGAAAATTAACTAGCGCCGCAAGGGTTTTCAGCCCTTAAAGTAGGTAAAACTTGCGCAACATCAAGCAATTTTGACAGCTTCCTGTCAGCGCCGAATTGCAGGCAGGAATTTGACAAATAATCGGCCAACAAATCTGCAAAATCATTATCGGAAGGTTGGTCAATAATCTTGAGATTGTGCGCTAAACATGTTTGAATGCCCGCGCTCTGAACTGAGAGATATCGGATAGTTGTTCGCAAGTGTTATACTCTGCTGCAACTACTGCTCCAAAAACCGCAAATCTATTTCTATAAAGTTGGCCCGTGACTGAGATTATTTCAAGCCCCTCGACGACAAGTTGGCGCGATTTCTATGAAATGTGCAAGCCGCGGGTTGTCATGTTAATGATATTGACCTCTTTGGTCGGTATGTTTCTCGCCGTTCCCGGTATGGTTCCGCTGGATATTCTCATCCTGGGCAATCTGGGCATAGCCCTGGTCGCCGCATCGGGCGCCGTGGTCAACCACTTGATCGATCGCAAGATCGACATGATGATGAAGCGCACACACAACAGGCCTCTGGCTCAGGGTCGGGTTGCACCGATACAGGCAACGGTGTTTGCAATCTCCATCGGTGTTCTCGGCATGGCGATCTTGTTATTTTTGGTAAATCCACTGAGCGCCTGGCTGACACTCGCTTCCTTTGTGGGGTATGCCTTTATTTACACCGGCTATCTTAAGCACGCCACGCCGCAGAACATCGTTATTGGGGGCCTTTCCGGCGCTATGCCGCCCTTACTGGGATGGGCGGCCGTAACCGGCACCATAGATGGCGATGCATTAGTTCTGGTGTTGATTATCTTCGCCTGGACACCCCCGCATTTCTGGGCACTGGCTATTCACCGTAAGGACGAATATGCGAAATCCGGCGTTCCAATGTTGCCGGTCACCCATGGCGAGCATGTCACCAAGGTGCATATTATTATTTATACGCTGATGCTGGTCGTGGTCAGTGTAATTCCCTATCTCTCAGGCATGAGCGGTCTGCTGTATCTATTAACTGCTCTGGCGCTGGGCGCCGGGTTTATCGCCTGGTCCGGGACGCTGATGTTCAAGCCCAAGCCCAGCACCGCGATGGACACCTTTCGTTATTCCATTGTCTATCTGGCGGTGCTGTTTGTCGCCTTGGTAGTCGATCACTATCTGGTCTGAGCTCAAGCAAGCCATGAAACTTACTCGCAGAGGCAAGAGTGCTGTTATCGCATTTGTTCTCTTCGATTTGGCTTTGGCTGTAATTCTGCTGGATCTGTTTCAGTTAAGCGCCTCTCGTGAAGCCGAATTGGAGCTGCGGGAACTGGGCGCAACAATCTATCCCGAGCCGAGACCTCTGAGTGATTTTGAGCTGAGGGATCAATTTGGCAATTCATTCACCGCCAATGATTTTCTCGGGGGCTGGAATTTAGTGTTCTTTGGTTTTACTTCCTGCCCGGATATTTGCCCCTTAACCATGGCAGAGCTTAAGCAATTTTATCGGGCACTAGAGGTTAGTGAAACCGACAAGCCCCGAATAATTTTAGTCACTGTAGACCCCGCGCGGGATACGCCAGAAGCAATGGCAAACTACCTTGATAATTATAATGAAAACTTCATTGGGTTAAGCGGTGATGTCGATTCTATTTCAAATCTGGCTACGCAATTGTATGTTGCTCAATCCGGAGGGCCTTACGACGAAGCGGCTGGCGCCGAAACGGCAGAGTTACATAATCATACCGAAGATTCCAGTACCCCCGGCTCTACATCAGACTATCTCATTAATCACAGCGCGCATATATCGGTAATCAGCCCCCAGGGCGAAAATTTCGCCGTGATGCGCCCCCCGCACAGAGATCAAGATATCCTCAAAGCCTTTCAGCTAATTACAAAGCACTAACCTGTGTTCGACCTTGATTTTTGCGTGCCTTGAAAAAAGTACAGCGCTAAAAAAATCAACGTCGCTATAACAACAATAGTTGGCCCGACGGGCAGATTAAAATAGAACGCAGAACCAAGTCCCAGGACAACAGAAAGAACGCCAATACAGCTGGCCTTTACCGCCATTTGTTCGGGAGTTTCGGCCAGTTGTCGCGCTGCCGCCGGAGGAATTATTAGCAAAGAAGTTACCAGCAGAACACCGACAATCTTCATAGAAACGGCAATTGTTAAGGCGATCAGCATTACCAGAATTAAATTAAGCCGATTGATGTTAGTGCCTTCTATTTCCGCGAGTTCCGCATGCACGGTTATAGATACCAACTCGTTCCAAAACGTGTAAAGCACTACCGCTACCAAAAACACCACGGCCAATATCCAGACGAGGTCAACGCTTGAGATCGTCAGCAGTGCGCCAAATAGATAGGCTTCCAGATCTACCCGAACGGAATCGGCCAAGGATAGCACCACGATCCCGAGAGCCAGGCTGCTATGGGCGAGAATGCCCAGTAGTGTGTCGGTGGATACCGAGGTTTTCCTGTCCAATACAGTAAGAATAAAAGCAAACAGCAGGCAGCTAATGATAATGCTTAGTTGCGGATTGCTTCCGCTTATCAAGCCTATTGCTATTCCAAGTAAGGCCGAATGGGCCAAAGTGTCTCCAAAATAAGACATGCGGCGCCATACTATAAACGAGCCCAAGGGGCCCGCCACCAAGGCCAAAGCCACCCCGGCGGCAAGTGCATAAAGCACAAAGTCGGTTGTTAACAGAGCCGTAATTGATTCAATCATTTTCAGGCGCCCGAATATTGCCGGTGATGTCATGTTCGTGATTGTGATGATGGGTATAGATGGCAAGGTTTTGCGAAGCACTGGCACCGAACAAATCAAGATAGGCGGGGTCCGTGCTGACATGTTCAGGCTTGCCATGACAACAGACATGATGATTCAGGCATATCACTTCATCAGTGGCGGACATGACAAGGTGTAGATCATGGGAAATCATCAACACGCCACAGCCTTTTTGTGTGCTGATTTCACTAATTAATTGATACAGCTCCGCCTGTCCAGCCAAGTCAATGCCCTGCGCTGGCTCATCGAGGACCAGCAACTGTGGCTTGCGCAGCAAGGCCCTGGCCAGCAACACGCGCTGCAATTCTCCCCCGGATACGGAGGAAAGCTGCTGTCTTCCGAGATGACCTATATTCAATTCGCGCAAGGTTTCAGTGACCAGCCGGCCATCGTTCCTGTTGGCCAGCTGCAAGAAGCGAATTACAGTCAGTGGCAAAGTGGGTTCAATGTGAACTTTTTGCGGCATATAGCCCATGCGCAGAGAAGGTGTATGAAACAGGGTGCCGGAATCGGCGAGAATCAGGCCGAGAGCAATTCGAACAAGCGTGGTTTTCCCGGCGCCATTGGGACCGATAAGGGTAACAATCTGTCCGCGCTCAACAGTCAGGTTTACATTCTCTAAAACTTTGCGCTCGCCAAAACTCTTGCAGATAGAATTAACCCTAAGCAATACAGAATTATCCGTATCAGGGTTATTCGAAACAGGCTTGTCTGAATCAGGCGCTGGCATTTGTTCCTTTGGTACTCGAAAGATAGATTGGTACTCGAAAGATAAATTGGTACTCGAAAGATAGATTGGTACTCGAAAGCTAAACTGGTATTCGAAAGCTAAACGGGTACTCGAAAGCTAAACGGGTATCCGAAAGCTAAAAGTAATGTTCGGGCCCAGACAAAGCGCTTCCGTAGGAGCCTGCCGGACAATGGGTTATCATAGCATTGATGTCAAATTTTCGACCGTGACCGAACAACATGCACAAAATACTCTTTTGTTTGCTTCTCTGGGGATCGTTTCTTCCAAACACCTGGGCCGACGTAAATATCACAACAACTATTCGGCCATTGCAGCTAATTGCTGAAACTATTGTGCAAGATCATGGCACGGTTACCGCAATCATTGCGGCTAATCAATCCCCGCATCATTACGTCATGTCCCCATCAAACCGGCTAGCACTGGCAGAAGCCGACCTGCTGGTCTGGATTGGGCCAACATTTGAAACCTATCTGGCAGATTTCTTTGTGCCATTGAAGGATTCCCGCAAGCTTCTGACGGTGTCAGAGGACGAAAACTTGATCCGACATGATATTGTTCCCGGGCAGCTCGACGCGCATTTGTGGCTGGATTCACGCAATGCTGTGTTAATAGCAGAATCCATTAGCCGGGCAGCGAGCGAACAGGATTCAGCCCATGCCGCAGTATTCCGTGAAAACCTGAATCGGTTTAAGGCAAGTATCGATAGCCTGAATATTGAGATAGAAGCCGCCGTAGCGGCCTCGCCCCGAGCAGGATATGCGGTTTATCATAATGCCTACCAGTATTTCGAAAAGCAGTTTGGACTGGAGCATCAATTCGCGCTGCTCAGGAACCCGGAAGTTCAGCCGGGTATCAGGGAAATCGTAGCCGTGCGACGGCGCTTTGCAGAAGAAAAGCCTCGCTGTTTGTTGCTGGAGCCAGATTCGAATCCGGATTTAGTCGCCACCGCCGTGGCGGGGCAGCAATTAACCACGCTGACAGTAGATCTACTGGGTCACAAGGTTTCTTCGCATCAGGCGGCGACTCAATCTGGCTACATAGAGTTGATGAAAAATGTGGCGAATGACTTCGTAAGTTGTCTCTATTAATGGGCCGCCGCGAGAATTAAAGGAAAAAGGAAAACAAGTTGGCTGAATCCAAACAACTGGTTCTGGTAGATGGCTCTTCCTATCTATTCAGAGCATTTCACGCCCTGCCTCCTCTGGTGACCAGCACCGGCCAGCCGACGGGTGCCGTGAAAGGCGTAATTAATATGATACGCAGTCTGATCAAGAGCCATGCAGACAGCAATATAGCCATCGTTTTCGACGCCAAAGGGAAAACATTCCGCAGCGAAATTTACGCAGAATACAAGGCGCACCGACCGCCCATGCCGGACGAGTTGCGCTCTCAAATTCAACCGATTCACCAGATAATCGTCGCCATGGGGCTGCCGCTGCTGATCATAGACGGAGTAGAAGCGGACGATGTTATTGGCACTCTCGCCAGACAGGCAAGCGAAATTGGAGTGGACACACTAATTTCCACCGGCGATAAGGATCTGGCGCAATTGGTTAACAGCCATGTCACGCTGATGAATACCATGACCAATGAATTTCTCGACAGCCATGGCGTAGAGAACAAGTTCGGCGTAGGACCCGACAGAATCATAGATTATCTCGCGCTTACGGGTGACAAGTCCGACAACATCCCGGGCGTGCCGAGTGTCGGCCCGAAGACAGCGGTAAAATGGCTGCAAGAATATGGCTCGGCAGAAGGCATTGTAGAACACGCCGATGCCATAGGAGGAAAGGTAGGTGAGCGACTGCGAGAGAGTATTGATCTGCTAAGGCTTTCCTATGAACTCGCTAGCATAAAGATGGATGTTGAGCTGGAGATAAAAATTCCGCAGTTGGTTCGAGGCGAAGAAGATCAGCAAAAGTTGCATGAGTTGTTTTCTGCAATGGAATTTAGATCCTGGGTTAAAGACCTCGAAGAAAACGGAATAGTAGGCAGTACCGAGGGTGCGGGGCAGAGTAAAGGTCGCAAAGCGGATAAGCAAAGCGGAACGGATAAGCAAAGCGGAACGGACAAGCAAAGCGGAACAAAAAACGAAACAAAAGACGAAGCAGATCAGGCGCCAATTTTAATTGCCGCAGAAGATATCGAATATTCTGCGGTACTGGATCAGCAAGATTTTGAACAACTGTTAGCCAAAATTAATGCAGTGAAAAAATTTAGCCTAAGCGTCGAATCGACAGGCGGGCATTTTCTTGAGGCAACTTTATTAGGCTTGGCGTTCAGTGTCGAAATTGGAAAAGCATTTTATATCCCCTTCGATCATGTGTATGAAAATTCGCCACAACAACTCGGCCGAGCAACAATTTTAGCCAAATTAAAACCCATTCTTGAAAACCCGGCGATTACAAAAGTGGGATACGATCTCAAGCATTGCGGTCACCTGCTTAAGAATTATGAAATAGATTTGCAGCCAACCAAGTCAGACGTTCTACTGGCCTCCTACGTAGTGAATTCGGTGGCGAGCAAACACAAGCTGGGGGAGATCGCACAAAATTATCTCGGCGTTTCAGCAAAAGAGCTAGTCGATTTGCTCGGAAAAGGCAGGAACAAACTGGGCCAGCAAGAAGTTTCCATACAAGAGTTTACGCCTTACGCAGCGGAAAAAGCGGATCTTATATTGCGCTTATCGACAATCCTTGAGCAGCGGCTTTTAAACAACGGGCATTTACTGGGCCTATACAAATATTATGAATTGCCCCTGATACAAGTGCTGCGAACCCTGGAGCGCAACGGCATTCTGGTCGACAGTATTTTACTGGCAAAGCAAAGTCAGGAACTGGGCAAGCAGCTTGCCAAATTACAACTCGCGGTGTTCGAGTTGGCGGGAGAAGAATTTAACCTGAGTTCTCCCAAACAACTGCAAAGCATATTTTATGAGAAGTTGCAGTTGCCGGTGCTTAAGAAGACCAAGACCGGCCAAGCTTCAACGGCGGAACCGGTGCTGCAAGAGTTGGCAAAAGAATATGAATTGCCGCGCTTGATTTTAGAACATCGGTCGTTGAGTAAGTTGAAATCCACCTACACGGACAAATTGCCCTTGGAAGTAAATCCCAAAACGGGCCGTATCCACTCGTCTTTTCAGCAGGCGGTAACGGCGACCGGCCGGCTTTCATCAACCGACCCCAATTTGCAAAATATACCGGTACGCACGGCCGAAGGGCGTAAAGTACGCCAGGCATTTATTTGCGCAAAGGGATACAAATTAATGGCCGCCGATTATTCTCAGGTAGAATTGAGAATTATGGCGCATCTATCGAAAGACGAAGGCTTGCTTAAAGCCTTTTCCAATGGCCAGGACGTGCACAGGGCCACGGCGGCTGAAGTATTCAATACCACGTTGGAAGAAGTGAGTAATGATCAGCGCCGCAGCGCCAAAGCAATAAACTTTGGCTTGATCTATGGCATGTCTGCTTTTGGTCTGGCGAATCAATTGGATATCTCTCGGCACGACGCGCAGCAATATGTTGATCGGTATTTTGAAAGGTATCCCGGCGTAAGAAAGTATATGGATGAAACCCAGGCACTGGCTGACGAGAAGGGCTATGTGGAAACATTGTTTGGTCGCAGATTATATCTGCCCGATATTCACGCCGGTAACGGAATGCTAAGAAAAGCGGCCCAGCGGACCGCGATCAATGCGCCCATGCAGGGAACGGCAGCCGACATTATCAAGCGGGCGATGATTGATATCGATCACTGGCTGGCAATGGGAGAGCTGGACGCCAAGATGCTATTGCAAGTGCACGATGAACTTGTTTTTGAAGTGAAGGAAGAAGATCTGCAATTATTAATCGAGGGAGTTAAATTTCGAATGACGACGGCCGCGTCCCTGAATGTTCCGTTGCTTGTCGATGTTGGTGTTGGAGATAATTGGGATCAGGCTCACTAGCAGGCTGTTGAAAAACTCACAGCCGGCACAATACGGCGTTAAAATTTGGCTCAAAATGCTCATTTACACCGTGTAAACTCCGCTTTTTCGCCAAATCTTGCCTTGTCTTGCACTCGCCTGAGAGCTTTTCAAGAACCTGCTAGGCTTCGTCTACTTTTTGCTTCTGTTCCTGTTCTGAGTTTTCATTCGGGTCTGCCACGGTTAACCACTGGGTAAGTTTGGCGCGCGCTTCCTCAATGCCAGAATTTTTAAGTGAGGAGAACAGTTGCGCCGAAACGTTGTCCAGGCTCTTTACTTCTTGCTGCACACTCAATAGTGTATTTTTTGCCGCACCGCGTGTAAGTTTATCTGCCTTGGTGAGCAAAATATGCAGCGGCAATCCCGATTGCACCGCCCACTCAATCATCATCCGGTCAAATTCCTTCAGCGGATGGCGAATATCGCTAAGCAAAATCAGGCCCGTCAGGACGTCACGTTTGCGCAAATATTTTTCCAGCTCTTGCTGCCATTTGTCCCTGACACTCAGTGGCACTTTGGCAAAGCCATAGCCGGGCAAGTCGACCAGGTGCTTGTTATCGCCGAGGCTGAAAAAATTAATCAGCTGAGTTCGGCCCGGCGTCTTGCTTATGCGAGCCAGGCGGTTTTGGCCGGTAATGGTATTGATGGCGCTCGATTTCCCCGCATTAGAGCGGCCGGCAAAGGCCACTTCTGCGATACTCCCGACGGGGCAGGCGCTCAACGTGGCGGCGCTGGTCACGAATTCGGCTTGATTAAAGTTCATTGTCTTGGCTTGGGTCCTGTTTTCATCAACGATCATGCTCTAAATCCAGTGGTCCCCGCAATTCACACAGGGGTCAAATCCAGACATTATCAAAATCGAGGCTCGTAAAATCGAGGATCAATAGAGTCACTGCCTAATTTGCGTTATAATTCGCGGCCGCGATTTGTTGAGTTATTTAGCGACTCTAACGTTGTAGAATTAGCTATCGAACGATTAAAGGTTCAAGCTCTCAAATCACAGCGCTCAATAGTACCGCATCTGGAGTCACCAGTTGTCGATAGAGAGAGTGTTTACTCACTATTAGAGCGAGCTAAAAGACGGCGCAGTTTAGCTGAATTAAACTTTTTATTTGTAGTAATACCGGGAAAACCCATGAAGAAACTTGTAATTGCTCTTATTTCCGCTGTTTTTAGCGGCTTTATACCCAATCTGGTCCTGGCTCAGGGCGATGCGGCGGCTGGTCAGGCGAAATCGGCACTTTGTGCCTCTTGCCACGCAGCCGACGGCAATAGCCAGATCGCTACCAACCCAAAATTAGCCGGGCAGAATGCCAGCTATATGGTGAAGCAGCTTAAAGACTTTAAAGCCGGAGCGCGCCCCGGCGTTACCATGTCGGCGATGGTATTGTCCCTGAGCGAGCAGGACATGGAAGACATCGCCGCCTGGTATGCCTCACAGAAGGTTACTGTGCAGGGTGCCGATCCGGCCGCGGTGGAGCTGGCAGAAACCCTGTACAAGGCCGGCAATAAAGACATTGCCGTGGCGGCCTGCTCGGCATGCCACTCCCCCTCGGGCAAAGGCAATGCACAGGCTGGATTTCCAGCACTCAGCGGTCAGCACGTAGCCTATACCTTGCTGCAGCTAAAGGATTTTCGCTCCGGCGTTCGGCAGAATGACCTTAGCGGGATGATGCAAACCGTGACCGAACGGCTAACGGACAAAGAGCTGGAAGCGCTTGCCAGCTATGTTTCTGGCTTAAACTAGGGTTTTACCCGGGCCTGGGCAGAAAATACGCTGAGTAGCCCTAAGATTGCATCGACAGAGATGGCGGGCAGTTGCTTGCTGTGATAATGTTTTTTTAATCAGGTCCTCCTGAATCAGAGAGAATCGACGGAGTCGGATAATGATGAAACGAGCAATGATGAAACGAACAATTCAAATTTTAACCTTTGCACTGCTAACGCCCTTGGCGTTTTCCAGTTTCGCACAGATCGAAAAATACGTAGCCGGGACTCACTATACCGAGCTGCGCGCACCGGTTAATACCAAAGACTCGTCCAAGGTCGAGGTATTGGAAGCGTTTTGGTATGGCTGCACCCATTGCTTTAGATTCGAACCACTGCTTGCCAATTGGGAAGACACAAAGCCCGACGACGTCGATTTTGTGCGCTTTCCAGCCATGTGGAACGCCCTCATGAAAATTCATGCACAGGTGTATTACGTCGCCGAGGCGCTGGATGCACTGGAGCTGCTGCATGACCATATCTTCGATGCCATCAATATAGAGGGCAATCGCCTGCAGACCGAGAAGCAAATTGGCGAGTTGTTTGCCAAATATGGGATTGATGAAGCCGCATTCACGGCGGCCTTTAATTCATTTTCCGTCAAAACCAAGGTTAATCAGGCGGAAAAGCGCATGCAGGACTACGAGATCCGCAGCACGCCGAATATGATCGTCAATGGCAAGTATCTGGTAACCACGGGTGAAAACGTGCAAACCCAGGAAGCCATGCTGGATGTGGTTAATTTTCTGGTGGAAAAAGAGCGTCGCCTGCTAGCCAGCTCCGGCGAGTAAGCCGCCCTCGGCCAGAGATAACCGAGAGATAAGCGGGACACTGCGCCGGGTAGAACGTCAGAAAAGTAGCGAATTAAAGCCATCTCAGGCCTCTGTGAGATGGCTTTTTTATTGCCTGACGTTCTGGCAGGAGATCACTGAAGGAGATCACTGAAGGAGATCATTGAAGGAGATCATTGCAGGAGATCACTGCCTGAAAATAGTGTCCGGGCAAGCCCTGGACGCCTTCGCTACTCCACCCTCCGACCCTCCGATCCCCCGACCCTCCGACCCTCCGATCCTCCGACCCTCCGATCCTCCGACCCTCAGCGGCCATAAGTCAGGGTCAATATTCAGTCCTTTCTTATGCTGGATAGAACTATTTTGCCGATATAAGCGTCTTAAGGCAGGGTTTTAATACTTTATTCAATGGCTTGGCTTAGAGTTTAGTCCGGCGCCTGGCTAAGCTCGGCTCCAGCTAATCCCTAACAACAGTGCCAATCCGCGGAGGCAAAGCGACTACTTCACCAGCATGCTCTTGAGCGCGTATTCAAAAATAGTCGCACCCTATATATGTCCAGCTTCCCTGTCAGCAATCCACAATGGCGTGATCAACTCCTCGCGTATCTTCCTTTGCCTGTTAGAACATTATTACAGGGCGCATCTGGCCGTGACCTGATTAAAAAAATCGAGGCTACCGTCTTGCTTCGCGATGGCAAGCTGTTCGATCTCGAGTCCAGAAAGTCTTTGCCGTTGGCCCAGGGTAATAATGCTGAAGCGCTGGCAAAAGCCTGCCGCGCCCTATTGGGAGAAGAGCGGAAAGAGCAAGCCGTTCTGCTGCTTTTACCCGCGAGTGAGTTTGTCGCGACCACTGTGCACATACCCGGCATAAGCAAAGAGAGCTTAATTCCAGCGCTTAAAATACAGGCCAACAGTATTCTCCCAAGCTTCGAAGAGTCACTCTCGCTGGCAATCAATCCTAAATCCGCCGAATACAATGACGAACATATTGCGCTTTGGATCAGCGAAAAAAGACAGTCCGATCTGTTTGCCGCATTCGCCGAGCAAGGGGTTTTTCTGGCCGCAATTAAGCCGGGATTACTAAATCTGGGATCTATCGACGAAGGCGCGCTTAGCCGCATCGTCGATGACGACGCAACCTCTGTCACTTGTGCCGTGCTAAACAGGGGCGTTTTACAAAAATGGCTACAGGTTAACAAGCGGGATCTGGAGCAAGACTATTTTCAGCAGCAGTGGCAGAAAGCCAGCGCATCCGACGAGTCGAACGCGAAGCGAATAGAATTAAACAGTGAGCAGGACTATTTTGACCTTACGGACAAAAACAGCGGCCAGGATTATTGCTTCTTTCCTCGCGGGGCACTTGATGCCACGCGCAGAGCGGAAAAAGGCAAACGTTATATCGCGGCAGTAGCGGCGGCGATCTCCCTATTGTTTATTGCTGCCATACCGTTTATTGCACAATCCCTGGAATTTCGATCGCTGGCAGCAAGTCTGGAGGCGCAACGGCAAATGTCCAGCACGGCACGCGACGACCAGGCGGCGGTGGTGAGTTTTGAAAACCAATGGGGGTTGATCAATGATTTTCCGGAACAGCGAATTCGAGACGCCATGTTTACCCTGCAAAACCTGCTTAGTCCGGACGTTTTGACCTCCCTGGAAGTTTCCGAAGGTCTGATAAAAATTCAGGGAACCAGTGCCGAGCCGCAGGCAATTCTGCAACGACTGGAACAGGACCCGATGTTTACCGAAGTGATTTTTTCCAGAGCGACCAATAACAGTCGTTACTATATTGATCTCCGACTCAGCACAGTCAATTTCGAAGGCTATATGGTGCGGTACTTTCCTGATGAATAGGCCTAATAAATAAGCCAGACAAATAGGTCTAATAAATAGACCCGATGAATAAAAAATGCAGATATCAAAACGCGAACGAAATATTCTGACAATGGCCGGCGTGGTAGCGCTGGTATTTGTGGGCAGCAATGTTTTGCCAAGGCTGCAGAATTTGTATGTGGCCAGAAACGAAACCATCGAGAGCGTTCAGCTGGATATCGAACGGGAACAACGATTGATTGAAAACACCGCAAGCTGGCGAGAAAGACGGGTAGAAGTGGAGTCGATGATCGCCGAACTGGAAACGCAGATATTCGAAGGTGAGACTATTCCAATCGTCGAGGCCAATATTCAGCGCGCCCTGTCTCAGCACGCCAGAGACTCAGGCATAACCGTTAGCTCTACCCGGCTGGCGGAAAGAGTGGAATCACCTCACTGGCTGTTGATTAGTCAGGAAATGTCATTCCGCACCGACGAGGCAGCGAACAGCGTAAGCTTTCTGCAAAAAATGCAAGACTCTGCGCCGCGTCTTCGGGTGACAGATTTCAGTCTAAGTCGAAGTCGAAACCAATACAGCGGATCAATTACCGTGGTTGGCTTTGCCCGTAGCGAAGGATTGCCTGGCGATTCCGAGCCCGGTCGATAAACAGCAGGAACGGTAATGATATTGGCTATGCCTAAAATACAGAAAACAGAAAGAGTCGCGCCGTGATGCCCAGAGCCATGACATTGCCCGTTTTTAGTCAGCTGCTGGAGCCCCAGGGAATAGTTCCGGCCCAGGACTTTGCGGAAACCGGCAGACTGGTTTTCGATCAGTTGCCCGGCATTGAACTAAGAGCGAAAATTCGCTTCATCCTCGATACACAAGTCCGCTTCGATCAAGGCACGGAAGATGAAGTGCGGCGCTTGATGCGACATTGGCGCGCCGAGCTGTCGCCGCAAATGGACAGCAGATGAGGACATCTTTGTTTCAGGCTTCGAAGACGACGAGGCGCTCACAGATCTGGCCTCGGAAGCTCCTATCATCCGCCTGGTAAATCATTTGTTTGCCCGGGCACTGGATCTGGATTCCAGTGACATTCATTTCGAGCCGAATGAAAATCATCTCGATATTCGCTGCCGGGTCGACGGCATCATGACCCGAATCGAGAGATTGCCGATCAAAATTCATACCGCGGTAGCCTCGCGCCTGAAGCTGATGGCGAAACTCGACATCGGCGAAAAGCGCTTGCCACAAGATGGTCGTATCGATTATCAAATTGGCAGCAAGCATCTGGATATGCGGGTCTCGACCTTGCCAGGGGTGCACGGCGAATCCATTGTGCTGCGCATTCTGGATAGAAGTAACACCGCCGTCAGCCTGCAGGCGCTGGGAATGCCGGAGAATATTCTGGCTCAATATCAGCGCATTATCACCCAGCCCCATGGCATGGTATTGATTACCGGGCCAACCGGCAGCGGCAAGACCACCACCTTGTATGCAACCCTGGAAAAAATTAGTAACGAAAAACAAAAAATAATTACCGTCGAAGACCCCGTCGAATATCAGCTCGATGGCATTACCCAGATTCAGGCGAATGCAAGTATCGGGCTGAGCTTCGCCGAAGGACTTCGCTCTATAGTGAGACAAGATCCCGATATCTTGATGATCGGAGAAATCCGAGACCACGAGACTGCCGAAATTGCGATCGAATCGGCGCTGACCGGGCATCTGGTTTTTTCAACCCTGCACACCAACGACGCCGCGGGGGCCGTAACCCGGCTCCAGGACATGGGCGTGGAAGGCTATCTGATTAGTTCCAGCCTGTTGGCCATTCTGGCACAACGTCTGGTCAGACGAGTCTGTACGGAGTGTGAGGACACCCGACCCCTTACCGAAGATGAAGCCAGCGTGCTGGAAATTGAACAGGTGAGCTGTCCGCAAGTTCAGTACGGCAAGGGCTGCGAGCGATGTGGACAGACCGGCTATCGAGGACGGGTTGGCTTGTATGAATTATTGGTGATGAGTGATGCCATTCGTCATCATATTGCTACCGGCGCCGATGCCAATATTATTCGCGATGAAGCGGTTAAGGAAGGCATGAGAACCCTGCGTCAGGATGCATTGGAAAAACTCAAAAGCGGATTGACGACGCCAGAAGAAGTGGTGCGGGTGACGCGCGCGCTATGAGGGCCATGTATTTCAAATATCAGGCGCTGGATGCCGAAGGCAAACTGCTCAACGGGCAGCTAAATGCCGATTCTGAACGCGAAGCGCTGCGCCTGTTGCAAGGCAAAAACCTGACGCCGATTAAAATTCAGGAAGCCAAAGAAGTGTCTGAGCGGGTCAGGCGCAAGCGAATTTCCCCTACCAACGTGCTGGATTTCACCAACGGACTTTGCACGTTGGTCGAGGCACGCGTTCCAATCGACCGCTCCCTGCGCTTGCTGGAAGGGATAACCGAATCCCCGGCGATGCGCGAGCTGGTGCTAGGTCTTCTGCGCGAGATTAAAGAAGGTAAAAGCCTGGCGGAAGCGATGGAAAATCACGCCAATGTGTTTAGCAAGATGTATATAAATATTGTGCGGGCGGGTGAGGAAGGCGGCATTCTGCATGAGCTATTGCCCGATCTCGCAGACTATCTCGAAACCAGTGCGCGCACGCGGCAGGCGATTATCTCGGCGATGATCTATCCTATTGTGTTGCTGATTACCGGTGTGATTTCGGTAGTGCTGTTACTGGTGTTCGTGATTCCACAATTTGCGGCCATGTTTGAAGATGCCGGCACCGCCATTCCAGCGTCGGCGGCGTTTCTACTTTCCCTGAGTGCAGGCATACAAAGCTACGGCTATCTGCTGCTGGTGTTTATCGCGCTGTTGGTCTTCGGCTGGAAGCGACTGGATAAAGACCCTGCAACAAAATTGAAAAAGGATGGTTTCCTGCTTTCACTGCCAATGCTGGGCACGCTCATCTTGTACAA
Source organism: Pseudohongiella sp. (assembly GCA_013204155.1). GTDB lineage: Bacteria > Pseudomonadota > Gammaproteobacteria > Pseudomonadales > Pseudohongiellaceae > UBA9145. The sequence continues at coordinate 19,693 of JABMOK010000075.1, forward strand.
AGACTGCGCGGTGTTTGCCCGAACCCTGGGCGCGTTATTAGGGGCAGGTATCCCTCTTATTCGCGCCTTGAAAGTGGCCCGAGAAGTCATCGCCAATACCGTGTTAACGAAACATCTTTTACAGGTTGAGGAAGACGTTCGCGGCGGTGCCGGCCTGGGAATTTCGCTGGAGAAAACCCATCAATTTCCAACCCTGTTGCATCAATTGGTCGCCGTGGGTGAGGAGTCTGGCCGCACGGCAAGCATCTTGCTCAAATCGGCGGCCACATTTGACAGCTATGTGCGTAACCAGATTTCAAGTCTGGTCGCCGCACTACAGCCTGCTCTAATCATAATTCTTGCCATCGCGGTAGGTGGTATCACCATCACTATGTTGTCAGCTGTGTTCAGCATGAACGCGGTGGAATTCTAAAAACCGGAGACTATTGTGAAGCTTAAGCACAATGCATTAATGAGCAAAAAATTGCTGGCGCTTATGGCGCTCAGTTCAGTGCTGTGTTCCTGCACGCTGCTGCAAGCGGATGGGCGTGAGCCAGCCGCGTCGTCCTCTGCAAATCGCGCCAATGCCGGCCTGAGCGTCGCCGCTCAGGCGGCTCAGACTGAAATCCCCCTTATCGGCACGGCCATCTCCGATGAGCAACAGGCCCTGATCGACGAAATTAATCGTGATGGTGACGCACTTCAGTTCGATGGTTTTCGAGACACCGTTCCCGCCCCCGAGCAACCCCCCGGCGAAGACGTGGTTGAGCTTAACTATGAGCAAGTGGATCTTCGCGTGGTGTTGGAAGAACTGGCCGAGGCGCTGGACATCAGCATTGTCATCGATCCCAGCATCGATAATAAAGTCAGCCTGCGCACCTCCGGGGTTCGGCCATTGGCGCAAGCGGATATCTGGCCTTTGATACGGATGCTGACACGAGATGCGGGTGTGGTGCTTGACCGGGTCGGCAATATTTACAATGCGCGAAAAATTCAAGGTAGTCTGCCGTTGGAGATTGTCACCGCGGACACTCTGGGGCAGGTCACAGCGGCGAGAATCATGCAGGTCACCCCGCTCACCTATGTTTCCGCCGAGGCGGCACTGCAGGTGATTGAGCCGCTGCTGGCACCGGATGGACAAGTGAGAACCTTGACCAGCAATAACACCCTGGCGATTTCCGCCAGCGAAGCGCAATTGCAGCGCATCAATGCGCTGTTACTACTGATCGACGCCGATCCATTTGCCAATCAAGGTATTCACCTGTACCAGTTATTCAATGCCAATGCGGTTGAGGTGGCCGATGAGCTGGCGGATATATTGCAATTGATTGAAGGCACTACCCCGGCCTATCAGGTAAAGGGCATCGAGCGTATCAATGCAATCTTGGTCACCGCGCCAGCCACGCGCGGATTCGATGAAATAACGCGCTGGGTACAGATACTGGATGCCGATGGACAGGAACAAGTCGAACAACTTTTCTATTACAAGGTTAAAAATCTGATGGCCGTCGATTTGGCTAACACGCTGACCAGTGTGTTTGAAGAAGAGGAAGGCGATGCCCCGTTAGCGGCTGTCAATCGGGAGCGTGCCGAGGCAAGTAACCAGGATTCTGGACAAGTCAGTGACGCCGCCGCCACTTCGAATACCAGCTCAGCGGCTGTATCGGCGAACCTCAGAGTAAAGATTGTCGCCGACGAAGCCACCAATAGCTTGTTGATAAGAAGCAGCGCCAGAGATTACCGGCAGCTCCTCACCACCATCAATCAGTTGGATGCGGTTCCCTTGCAGGTAATGATTAATGCGGTGATAGCCCAGATTACCCTGACCGATGCCAACAAGTTTGGTGTCGACTGGTCTCGCGTTGCGGCCAATAGGGCGGTGGATACTATTTCTACCAATACCTCGACCGCTTTTCTGCCAGGTGGCGGACTCGGTGGCTTGATGTTTAGTAAGGCCTTCATCGATGGCGCCTCGCAAGTGGATGCCACACTGGAGGCAATTTCCACCAACAACGATGTTCAACTACTGGCCAGGCCTTCACTCACGGTAATCAATAATCAGGAGGGAGAGATTCAAATCGGTTCCCAGGTGCCTTTCGAGCAAGGCGAGTCGATTGCATCGGGGGGAATATCCACCACCAATATTGGCTACCGTGACACCGGTATCGTGCTGTCCATTACGCCGCAGATAAACAACGATGGCATCGTCAATTTGATTATCCGCCAGGAGTTGTCCTCGGTGAATAATAGCGCCGCCGGGGTAAACGGCAATCCGGTGTTTGATAATCAGGAGATCAATACCACGGTGGTGGTGCGTGACGGTGAAAACGTTGTCCTCGGCGGTCTTATTCAAACCGACACCGAGAACCTGAATACCGGAGTGCCGGGTTTAAATCGTGTGCCCGTATTAGGCAAACTGTTCTCCTATCAGCAGGAGACCACGGAAAGACGAGAATTGTTTATCGTCCTGCGGCCGGAGATCATCAATCTCAATGAGCAAACCGGGTTACAATACGCGGACATTCTGGATCGATTCGAGCTGGCTTCAGATTTAATCGAAGCGGCGGGTATCTAGGCTGAAAATAAGCCGGCGGAGACAGGCCACAAGGTTAAAGCCAGATGGATAGTTGCAAGTGGCGTTAGCTACAAGCGAAGACAGTTGCAAGCGAAGTTAGTTACAGGTGAATATAGTTACAGAAGAATATAGTTACAGAAGAATAGTTACAGGCGGAAAACATGCAACAGATCCCGAAGCAGCAATTGGCAATAAGCACAAGTCGCGAACTGAAAAGCCCTCAGTGCCATCGCGCTAACGCAGGTTTCACCCTGATAGAAATTCTGGTGGTGATGGCGATTATTGCGATGCTGGCGGTGATGGTGGCGCCCAATTTGTTCAGGCAGCGCGCCGGGGCGATGCGCGATGTCGCGCTGTCAGAAATTTCTACCCTGGAGGCGGCACTGGATATTTACCGACTGGATGTGGGCGCGTATCCAGACAGTCTCGATGGATTAATGGAAAATGATTCCGACCGCGCCTCCTGGAATGGCCCCTACTTGCGCAGAGGGGTTCCAACAGATCCCTGGAACAATACCTATGTGTATGAATCAAATGGTCGAGAATTCACGTTGATATCCTATGGCGCAGACGGTTCCCAGGGCGGCGAAGAAGATGACGCCGATATCGGACTCTAGTCGATTAACAAGCGAGTGCCGTCGGCCCGGTCTTGTAGACAGCGTAGACAGTGCTGTCGCCGTTGTTCTAAAGAATTCACCGCAAGGCTTGCCCAATTCTTTTGCCAGAGCCTTGGATGCTCGTTCCAGTCGCGGCTTCACCCTACTTGAAATACTGTTGGTGCTCACCATTATCGGCATGGCCAGTGTGTTGCTGGTGCCGAATCTCACCGGCCTTGAAAGTCGCACTTTCAGTGCCCAACTTCGACAGGCGAATTCTCTGCTCAATTATGCACGGCGCATCGCCGTGGTATCAGGCCAGGCCAGCACCGTGAGTCTGACAGTCGGCAGTGAGCAAAGTCCGGCGCAAGAGTCTTCGGCGGCGCAGAACAATATTGTCGGGCAGTGGAATGCCTCTGGCGTCGAGATAAGTTACCGCGACAGCACCGAGCGTGAGATTGAAGTCGAAGACCAAATCGAAATCACCTTCTATCCCGAAGGCGGCAGTACCGGGGGCACTCTGTTTTTTACCCAGAATGAGCGCCAGGCGTCTATTGTTATTAATCCCTTCACTGGAAGAATTACTTCCGCGAATGAAGACGAATAATCCTCATGCCAGCAATTAAATCCAGTCAATCCGGTTTTACCCTGCTCGAGGTGATAGTGGCGTTAGCCATTACCGGTTTTATTTTGGGCGGCTTATTTTCCCTGGTGGGTGGCAGCAAGCAGTTGTCGTGGCGCTCGGAAGAAAGTCTGATTAGAGCGACCCGCGCCAGAGCGGCGATTAATTTCGCCTTGCTGGAAAATGAATACCACGATGTCGAATTAATCTTGCAAGACAATAGCTACGAAATTCGGCCGCTGGATATTTTACAAGACCCAGAACGGAAAACCGAGGCCAGCACCTATACCCTGCAAGTCTATGAAATACTGGATGCAGAGCGTGATGACGTCATCGCCGGCAGTCGCTGGATCCAGCTGCAGTTGGCGCAATGAAAATCATGGGGCAGGCACACAGACAAGCGGGCTTTACTCTGGTTGAGATCATGCTGGCGCTGGCACTCACCGCCATGCTGCTGAGCTTGCTCAGCAGCAGCGTCTACATAATTGCCGAAGACTGGAATCGCAGTTCCGATATTCTGGATGAGAGTCTGGACGAAGCGCTGGCGGTGTTGCAAATCGATCGGGCTCTACAGGGGGCATTTCCCCATAGCTACACCAATGAAGAATCCCTCGCGCGGGAAATTTATTTTCTTGGCGAGGATGACTATCTGAGTTGGGTGTCGACTGTTTCCCCACAAAGAAATCCAGGCCTCACGGCGTGGGAATTGTATTCGGTGGACGACGAGGGGGTGTATCTAAGCCTCGCCCCCGCCTTCAGCGATAATCCCGATGAAAGGCTAAGCAATGCCGAGCCGGTATTGATTCTTGCCAATTACACCATGGAATTAAGCTATCTGTACGAAGATTTGAATGAAAGCAAACGCTGGACCGATGAATGGACCGGTAGTGAAAGGCTGGCCTTGCCCCTGGCGGTGTATGTGCATTTCATTCCGCTGGATGAGGTTGAAGAAGACAAGCAAGCGCTGGAAATAGTCGCGCCTATTAAGAACAACCAACACCGCAGTATTCGAGCACTCGAAGCGGGCCCGGGGCTAAGACTGTAATGCGGCACTACCAACAGCGAGGCTCAGTCATAATAATTGTTCTTTGGACAGCGGTACTGTTGACGGTGCTGGTGACTGCCATGGCAAGCAAGGTACGTTTGTCGGCGAAGACGGCGCTGCATAATCAAGAGGCGGCCGGCCATTGGGCGCAGATTATGGAAGCGGTAAACTTCGCCGAAATGGAATTGATGATGGAGCGTATGCAGAAACCCATCGGCGTAGAACAGGAAACTTCGGAAGAGGGTGAAATATTGAACTCCGCCTATCGATTTAATGGTGAGGCGCTGAGCTTACAGTATGCAGCGGCAGAAAACATTGTGGTGCGCATCTACGATCACGCGGGGAAAATAAACCTGAACCGAATCCCCCGGCGTAATATGCAACTACTGATCGAAAAGAGGCTGGGTGGAATAGATGCCGACCCGGAACAGGTGCAGAATTTATTGGCGGCCTGGACCGACTGGACCGATCTGAACGACCTCGAAGGCCTTAATGGCGCGGAGAAAGACTACTACCTCGATCTGGATCAGCCCTATACCCCGCGCAACAATCCCGAGCTGGATACGGTGGAGGAAATCCTCAACGTCCGTGGTTTCGACGAATTGTTCGCCGGGCTGAATCTGGATGCCGCGTTTACCATCTACGGAAACACACGCACCGTTAATCTGAATGTGGCCACCCGGGAGGCGATGCAACTATTGCCCGGGCTCGATGACGAACTGATCGAAACGATTATTGCCTACCGGGAACGGGAAGATATTAGTAACCGCGCCGAAATTGCCGAAATCATACCGTTCGAAAACTTGCAGCAACTGTCCTCCTGGGTCGGCAACAATACCTCCAATATTTATTCCATCTTCGCCTATCCCAAATTACAGGCAGACATCAATATTAGCGGCGATTCGCTTGCGGATGAAGCCGCCCTTGAGCCACAGGACCCCGTGCGGCAAGCCTATATGGAGATTGTGGAAGTGCGCAGCTACAACAGCTTGCCGCGGGTATACAAGGTCGATCCCTATGGCAATCTGCCAGACACGGCGCCTGCGCGAATTGAAGAGTACGGTATTGATTTATGAAGTGCGCCTGGCGCAATCGAAAGCAGTGATACTCAATTATGCCGCACACTTTCCCGCGGTGCCTCAAACCTGCTGCGTCGAGCCCCCATGGATGGGTTTACCATAATATTATATTTCGCTTACTCGCTGCATGATATGGGGCTTGTAGAGCAGGCTTAAAATTATTTTTTAAGCTTTTTCTTCTGGTATTTTGCGGCTTCTTTTTTCCTTTCTTTATTGTTAAGGCAAGCTTCGTAAAATCTCTTAACAGAAAGGCCAGCCTGGGACGCCATGCTTTTTACAAGAACAGGGCCGAAAGGTGATTTTGGCTCATCCACAGTAACTTTGTGAAGAAGGGTCCCTTCACTATCTGAAAATTTCCAATGCTGGTGCGAGGTCCCTTTCTTGGGTTGAGCGTCGAATCCGAGTGCCCGTAGCGCCTTGATCACATCCTTATGTTCGAGGCGTGGGCGTTCGGAACTCATCCGAGTTTTTGCGGCACCATGGGGAGTGACAATTCAAACGCGCGTAAAGCTTTATGCATGCCATGGTTAATATGTTTCCGAGCGTGGTGCCAGTGATACTTCAGTCTGTATTCGAGCGGAGCTGGCCGATTCAGTAAATAGCCAGCAAACTCTTTATCTTCACCAACAAGAGCATCCTCAAGATAGTCTAAAATTTGCGCTGTAAGTTTTTCCCTGGCATCCTCGAAAGAGTCTCCTTGTGCTGCCAAATTTAGGTCTATGCAGATAGCTTGCCACTGATTCTCGTGAGTTTCAGCATAGCACCGAACTACTAGATCTTGTGGTCTCATTGTATTGTCTCCGGTATCGGACCTACATCTTGTGTTACTTTATTGAACACAGGGTTACTTGTAGCTTAAGTATACACACAGCATAGAGTATATCGCAGTATATGGAGATAATGCAGAAAAAGCCTGATCGTAAAAGCTCAGGGCTGGGGATCTATTCAGGACGCTCCACTAACCCGTGTGCCTATCCAGTTTCCACGCCGACTTCATGGCCATGGGACCTACACCTTTGTTCGCTTCCATGGCCAGCAGCTTGCTGTACTTCACCTCATACCAGAGCAGTCCGCTCTTGTCGGACAATCCGCCCAGGGCATAGAACTCCCCTACGCGCATCGCGACACTCTCGATGTTTAGGGAGACGGTGAAAATATCGCCCTTGTTAAAGCGGCCGATTTCAATTTCATCGGAATTGGTGGTGATAAAGGAGGCAATGGTTTCCTCGGCGGATCTCATGAAAGCAAAAGCAAAATGCGCCTGAATATCGTCGGCCAGAACTTCGACCTCCATTTCCAACACCACATCGCAAAGTGGTTTCAGGGTAGTGAGTATTTCACCCTCAGGGGATTTCACCGTCAATGAGTTAATCTTGCAATCCTGTAACTGAGTCGGCTCTTCTACTTTTTCTTCGACGGACGCTCCCAGAGGAAGGTCTTCGCGAATACTGTGGTAGGTTTTCTTGCTGTTGCAGAAATCCTCATAGTGGCCAACGACCATGTCGCTGTCGCCAATTTCCCGGATCTTGCCCTTGTCCAGCCACAGCGCAATATCGCAAAGTTCTTGTACATGGAACATCGAGTGACTGCAGAACACCATGGTTTTCTGTTGTTCGCGAAACTCGTTCATACGCTGTACGCATTTTTTCTGAAACGCCATATCGCCCACGGACAAGGCTTCATCGATGACGAGAATATCTGGCCGCACCATGGTGGCGATGGAAAAGGCCAGCCGCACATACATGCCCGAGGAATAGGTTTTTACCGGCCGATCGATAAACTCTTCAAGTTCAGAAAACGCAATGATGTCATGTTCAAGCGCGACGATATTATCGTCGGGCACACCCAGCAGCGCCGCGTTTAAAAAAATGTTTTTGCGCCCGCTAAATTCTGGATGAAAACCGGCGCCCAGCTCCAACAGCGCTGCGACCTGACCGCGGACCGCAATAACACCGCGGGTAGGTTGCAATGTGCCCACCAGTAATTTCAATAGCGTGGATTTGCCGGCGCCGTTATCACCAATAATGCCCAGGCTCTTGCCATCGGCAACGGCAAATGAAACATCGCTTAGCACATGACAGATTTCGTGTTTCGGTTGGCGCAGCACCAGCTCGAGCAAACGATCCTGTGGTCGCTTATAAATTTTGAAGTCCTTGCTTAGACCCTGTACCGACACGCGAGGCATGCTTTTCCCTATACAATATTCGTTACTAAAACTTACTGCCAACTTTTTACTACTACAACACGTCACCAAACGCTTGTTTGATTTTCATGAATAACCAGCCGCCGAAAAAATAACTCAGCAGGGAAACCGGCACGATTATCGCCAGGTTAATCGGAGAAATAGTTTCTTGCAAAACGATCTCCCGATACAAATTCACGAAGCTATGCATTGGATTCAACAAAAACAGGTTTTTCACAGCCTCGTTCTGGATCATCGTAATCGGATAAATAATAGGAGTGAGGAAAAACCAGACAGTAATGCCCAGTGCGACCAGCTGTTGCAAATCGCGAAGAAACACACTCAGCGCCGAGAGAATGGAGACCAGGCCCAGGGTAAACAAAAACTGGAAGAAGAAAATAAACGGCAGCCATAGCCACAGCCATGACAAATAACCTTGGGTTGCCAGATACAACAGCAAAACTCCAAAGCCTATGGCGTGTGTTAGATAAGGAATCACGGTTCCCACATACGGCAGGATCTGCACCGGGAATTTTACCTTGGTAATCAGCGGCGCTTTTTCGATTAACAAGCTAGTGGATTTGCTAATGGCATCGGCGAAGGCGAACCAGGGCAAGTAACCCACCATCATAAACACCACGAAGCTGGTCTCGCCAAAGCCCACAGGCGGTCTCTGTCTAAACACGTAACTGAACACAAAGGAATAAATAATGATGTGAATTATTGGCGTCAGAAACAGCCACAGAAAACCACCCACAGAGGCGGTGAACTGGGCGAAAAAATCCTGTCGGGCAAAGTTGTGGAAGAGGCGGTAATTGGCAAACGGCGTTAACAGCCATTCGCGAAGCAGTGTGAATAACATTCCTGATCCAGTTTTCATTTGTTTTCAGTCAAGCAAGGCTGCGAATTTAACCATGAATCGATTAAAAAAACTAAAATAACCCAAACCGAGCCCTGCCAAGGTCGGCCCAAACCAAAGTCGACGGCGGGCAGAATTATCCGGCAATTCCTGCTTTAATCTGTACCGCGGCAGATTCCTTCCCAGCCCGCTACGCGTTCTTACGTCCCCTGCCCGCCTAATGCAATGCCTTCCCGGATTTGGTCTCAGTTTCAGTAGCCGGCTCAGCTTCGTGTATCCATGCTGGCCAGATTGTCGTCGGCCACTCGGCCTGAATCCAGCTGTTATGCACAATCGACAACCACTGTCGCAGTTGCTTTCCTTCCAAAGCGAAACTTGCCTGCTCACCATTATGGCCCTTGAAGATCAGCTTAACCCACGCGGCGGGCCGGACAATATCTACCTCGTTCACCAGCCAGCTCGGCGTATCCGCCTGGCTTTGAACCGGCCGTTGCTGAGGGATTTGCTCCGCGGCGGCCTGCTGCGCAAAACCTTGCAGTAGCTTATTAGCCTGGGTGTCTCGGGAGGGGTTCTTGATCGCTTCGGGGGACAGTTGTTGAAGCCATTCAAACAACAGTGGCAGCAGGCGCAGCAGCAGCCGCTGTGTTACCCAAAGGGTCACGGTCTCTGCGTGGTCGCTTTCGTCGCTTTCGTCACTTTCGTCACGTTGGTCAATTTTGTCCCCTTCGTCAACTTTGTCAGCATCAGGGGAATCGGGGGTGTCATCATGGGTATCGCGCGTCTGTATTTCACCAATCAGGCGAAATCGATCTTCGGCTTCAATGTACTCAACGGTGATGCGTTGTAGCTCACTCATGGGAAAGAATCACCGCTGTGGGGTTTCTAACCAGGTTCCCACTTCCAACATATCATCGGCGCTTAACACGCCAGCTTCGCGCTTCAGCAGCAGCAGGTATTTAACCTGCTCATAACGGGTTCTTTGCAGGTCACGCTCCGCCCGAAATTGATCACGCAGGGCATTCAGCACATCGACGTTGGTGACCGCACCAAGTTCAAAGCCTCTCTGCATGGCAGTAGAGGAAAGTACCGTCGACTCCAGCAATTTATTCGCCGCCTCGATTAAGGTCTCGGCAGACTGCGCCTGCAAATAGGCGGCGCGAACTCTTTCGCTGGCTTCTAGCTGTACCTGTCGCAGTTCACTTTCGGCGATTCGGTGCTGGCTGCCGGCTTCGCTGACCGAGGCGCGATTAGTGCCACCGGCGTACAAGGGGATCGATACATCCAGGCCAATATAGGTATTGTCGGTTCTAAGCTGCGACGCATTATCGAAGCCGACATCCGAGTCTTGTCGTTGCACAATAAAGTTTACTTGTGGCATATAGGCGCCGCGTCTGGCGTCGATACGCTTGTCGGCGGCTTGCACGGCATACTCGCGGGCGCGAATCTGGTGGTTATTTTCCTCGGCCTGCTTTACCCAATAAGTAATACTGTTTTCCAGCGGTGGGATTTGCGCATCCTCACGCAAACGATACAAGTTACCACTCTCTATGCCACTTGCCGAGCGCAGTGCTTCACGGTGTAAAGCCAGCTCGGTTTGCAGTTGCAACTGCTGGGCCTCAACCGCGGCGACACTCGCCTGGGCTTGATATAAATCGGTTATCTGGGCCAGTTGCCGATCATACAGGCTCTGAATTTGATTAAGTTGATTGCTTACCGCGTCCAGCTCCGAGGCGATGGAATTCAGCGCGTCGTCAGCCTGCAAGACATTAAAATATTTCTCGGCCACGTCGGTCAACAGCATTGCCAGCTCGCCGTAATATTGCTCTTCCATTTGATTTTCGAATAGCGAAGCTTCTTTACGGGCGGCGAACGCCTGCCAATTGAACAATACTTGCGTTAACACAAGCGAGTAGCGTTGGCCAGAAAAGCTGCTTGATCCAGAGTTGTCATTGCGATCGTTGTCAGACAGGCTGGCGTTGGCCCGTAGTTGCGGCAGCAATTGACCAGTCGCCGCACGTTTGCGCGCCAAGCCAATATTCAGGCTCTCCTCGGCAATCTTAAGCTTCGGGCTGTAACTGATTGCGGCCGTAAAAAACTGTTCCAGGGTTGTGCCTGCAAGGCTGTTCTCGGCCGCTGCGATTGCGCCGCTAAGACAAAATCCAAAGGTCGCTACAATAAGAGGTTTTAGCATCGCCTTAATCTTCTATGAAGCTACGCGCCAGGGCGTTGGAAAAAGGCTTAAACGCATATTGCAGAAACGTACGTGAACCGGTGTTGATGAAAATCTCCGCCGGCATGCCAGGCAGCAGCACAAGATCGCCTAACTCAGCCATGCCCTCCGCCGTGACTTCAATCCGAGCCACGTAAAAGGAAGCACCGGTTTGAGGATGCTGAAAGGCATCTGCGGACAGATTGATAACCTTGCCAAAGATAGTAGGAGTAGAGCTGGTAAAGGCCGAAAAGCGGATCGTCGCGGTAAGGCCAATTGCCACCCTGTCGATGTCCATTGGCGACACCTGCGCTTCGACAATCAACTCGCTGCCCTGTGGCACAATATTGGCAATCGGAGTGCCTGGGGCGATCACGCCGCCTACCGTGTGGAATTGCATGCCATTGACAATGCCTTCCACCGGGGCTCGAACCACCGTGCGGCTGACGATGTCAGACAGGGCAAAGGTGCGTTCGGTAATATCATTGAGGTTGGTCTGGGTATCACCAAGCTGGTTTACCACTTCGTTGTGAAACTCTCTTCCCTGTTGAATGATCTGCAAGCGTGCCTCGCCAATCTCAACTTCGGTGGAGGATATATTGGCGCTGAGTTCCGCGGCCTCGCCTTCCAGTGAGGAAACATTGCGCTGCAGTGCTCTGAGGCGCAACTTGTCGGAAAAGCCCTGGCTAAGCAGTTCTTCCACGTCGCTAAGCTCTTCGCCAAAGGAGGCAGCCAGTTCCTGTTTGCTGGTTTTTAGTGCTCCCAGCCCGACTAGCTTTGATTGCAGTTGTTGAATGCGCTGCTCAAGTACCTCGGTGCTGCCATTCAGCGCAGCGCGACGCGCGTTAAAGATTTCATTCTGTGCCGCAATTTCCTGCTGTAGCTTGCTGGCATCGATAGTCGGCAGAGCCGGGTAACTAACCTCGCTTAACTTGTCTCGCTCGGCAATCAAGCGTGCTTCCCGAGTCTTAAGCGCCCCAAACTGGGCGTTGGCAATATCCAGCTGTGCCCGGGATTGCGTGTCATCCATGATCATCAAAGGCTGGCCGGCGGATATCATGTCGCCATTCTGCACCTGAATATCACGAATAATACCGCCCTCCAGATGTTGCACCACCTGGGAGTGGGATTTCACCATTACCGTGCCTGATGCATGGGCCGCACTGTCCAGTGGTGCAAAGCCTGCCCACAGGCCAAATACACCGAATACCAGGAAGAAGATCAGAAATCCGGCCCGTTTTGCAGTGGTCATACTGGTATCAATACCCTCGTCCTCGTCCTCGTCAATCGGCGCGGCGGGAGGGGAGTAGTTATTTTCAATTGTTGTCACGGGTATTCTCGTTTTTTACAGTTAGCGGGCGGCGGATTGTGGCACAGCGGCTGGCGCCAGCAAGCTGGCCAATACTTCAGCCCTGGGTCCAAAAGCGACCGCCGCCCCTTCTTTCATTACTAAAATTTTATCCACACTCTGCAACACCATAGTGCGATGGGTAATAACCACAATGGTGCAGCCCTCGGCCTTAATACGTCGAATAGCTTCCACCAACTCTTTCTCGCCTTGATCGTCCAGATTGGAATTCGGTTCGTCCAGCACCATCAGGCGCGGGCTATTGTAAACAGCACGTGCCAGGCCAATACGCTGGCGCTGTCCGCCGGACAACATCCCACCGGCACCACCGATAACGGTGTCATAGCCCTGGGGCAGGCGTAAAATCATCTCATGTACGCCGGAGAGCTTCGCGGCAGTGACTATTTTCTCCGGGTCTTGGCTGCCGAAGCGGCAGATATTTTCGGAGATACTGCCATCAAATAATTCGATATCCTGCGGCAGGTAGCCTATGTACGGTCCCAGTTCGTTGCGGTTCCACGCCGCAATGTCGGCTCCGTCCAAGCGGACTTTGCCACTGTAGGCGGGCCAAATACCCAACAGCGCACGGGCCAGGCTGGATTTGCCCGAGGCACTGGGGCCGACAATGCCCAAGGCTTCGCCAGGTTCCAATTGTAGCGACACACCTCGTACCGAGGGGACTTGTGCGCCGGGAGGCACGACGACTACTTGTTCGGCGCTGAGTTGACCCTCTGGAGCAGGAAGGCTCATGCTTTCCCTGTCGGCAGGAATTCCGTTCAGCAATTGACCCAAGCGATCGTATTGCGCTCTGGCGACGGCAAAGCCTTTCCAGGTGCCAACCAACATGTCAATCGGCGCCAGGGCGCGGCCCAAGAGCAAGGAACCGGCAATCACCATGCCAGGAGAAATTTCCTGTTGCAAAGCCAGCAGCGCACCAAGACCCAGCAACAGGGACTGCATCACCACGCGGAAGGTCTTTGAAACGCTGGCAAGAATGCCGGCCTTATTACTGGCGTCTGTCTGCAGTTTCAATATCTTGTTAGAGAGAGTCTCTTGGCGGTGACGAATGTCCTCCGCCATGCCCATGGCGGCGATGACTTCCGCATTGCGCAAGCTGCCATTTATCTGGGCAGTCATACGGCCAGCCTGGGAATTTGCTTCCTGCATTTTCGCGCTGGTGAGCTTTTCGTTGGTGTAGGCCAGGGCCACCATCACGATGCCGGAAAAAATAGCGGCGACGCCAAACCAGGTGTGAAACATAAACATTATGGCAACATAGATAGGAAACCAGGGGGCATCGAAAAAAGCGAACAGGCCATTGCCGGTGAGAAATTGACGCAGGCTGGACAGGTCGTTTATGGCCTGGGCATTGCTGTTCATGCCGCCGGTCATTAAGGCACGCTTGAATGAAGCGTCTGACACCCGCTTACGCAGGCTGGTTTCGATTTTGTTACTGGCAGCAACCAGAATCCGTGAGCGTACCCATTCGAAGCCGCCCAGGGCAAAAGTTAAGGCCACCATTATCAGGGTCAGCATCGTCAGGGTAGACAGGCTGCCGCTGGACATCACTCTGTCGTAAACCTGCAGCATGTAGATTACCGGTACCAGCATGAGTAAATTCACCGCCGCACTGAATAATCCGGCGTAGAGGAAGTAGTGCTTCACCTCGCCTAATGCCGCTGTCAGTTCCGGGTAACGCGTCGAGCTTGAATTGTTATTGGGTTGGGCCATTGGGACTGCTTTTTCTTTTATCAGCAACGCTGTTTATTGCCGCGTCTGGTTTTTAGTGGATGTTCGTTTTATCTCTTTGCTATGCCGCCTTAAGGTGAGGGGCAGTAGCGGGATTTTCAACCCCGGGGTTGAAAATCCATGGCAACTAGTTCTTCGCATCAGCGGCAGGCTAAACAGCTTTGAGCAATTATCCAGTGCTATAGTTCTTTATTTCCCTCGGCGAAATCTTTCAGTGATCGAAGGTCGATTACCAATAAACTTGCCGAGCCGTCACGTTTAACTATCTGCCGGTTTTGCAAAGTCTGAAACACCCGCGTCACGGTTTCCCGGCTCACGTTCAACATGATCGCAATTTCCATATGCGTGGGAGGATTGCTAATGCTCGTCACACTTTGGCTGCTGCCTTTTTGTTCGTGGGCTTTATCACTTATTGCCTTGTCTTTATCGGGCACTAGCACCCAAAGTTGACAGCACACCCGCTGTGCAATATTCGGCAGCCCCAGTAGCGAGCGCTGAAAAGTCATCTGCCGTACTCTCGCCGCCAGCTTCAGGCCCAGCGCGCTGGCCACGCCGGGCGATTTAAGCATTATCTCCCGCAGGCGGCTCATCGGCACGGAAACCACCACCGCCGGCGTCAGCGCAATTACATACTCAGGCTGTGGGCCATGATCGAACAGGCCCAGTTCGCCACAGAATTCACCGGGTTCTACAAAATACAGCCCCACTTCGCGACCATCGATGGTGAAATCTACGCCCTGTAGCCGTCCCTCGAACAGGAAGCAGAGTTGTTCTTCCTTTTTGCCCGCATTCAGCACGATACCCCGCCGCGCAAACTTCAGCAGCGAAGACTGCTGTGCGAGTTCAGTCAAAACCGCTTCAGGCAGCGCCTTGAGAATAGCGAAACTGCTTAATAGCTCGGGGGTTACCACCATCAACGCTTAGCCCTGTCATTATTGTGGAGACAGCTCTCATCGGGCTGGTTCGGCATTATAAGTGCTTGAATTGAATTAGCAAAAGCGCTTATTGTGCTGGCATGTGATTTCAATCACCTGCTTGCTCAAGGCCCTGAGTTACCTTAGCATTTACCTGATTTGGGCGATTTGCCGGAGGTTACACCACCGGACACGCACTAACTGGCCGCCAGGATTAAAATTTTGGCATGAACGGTCTCGGCGTTATTTGATGCCAGAGCACTCTAACTAACACGCTTAACTAACTATGACAAAACAAGTTTTCGTCAGTTTGAAGAAAATCATTAGCCGTTACTGCCTGCTTATTGGGGCGGCGATGGTTTCTGCCGTGGTGCAGACCAGCTATGCGGAGGGCCCTTTAAGCAATGGCGCAGCCACAGACATCGAACACCTTGAGTCAGCGATGCTTGTCGGCAATGTGAGTCTGGTACTCGGCAAAGCCTATCTGCAATCGCCAGATCAGTCCCGGCAGCGGATTACCAGGGGCACACAGGTCAAAGTCAGTGACCGCATTAGCACCGAGGCTAATGGCCACGTATATATTCATTTTGTCGATGATGCCATGGTGGCTGTGCGGCCAGACAGCCGTCTCGATATTGTCAGTTATGACTACAATCCCAACCAGCCAGAACGCTCCCAGATCAAATTCAATCTGGTGAAAGGGGTAACCCGCGCCATCTCCGGCAAGGCTGCCAAAGCGGCTCGAGACCGCTTTCGACTCAACACGCCCATTGCCGCCATCGGCGTGCGTGGCACGGATTTCACGGTCAGAGCCACCGACACCACCGTTCGGGCTCTGGTTTATGAAGGCACCATTGTAATGGCGCCGTTTTCGGCTGACTGCACCTCGGCGAGTTTTGGCCCCTGTGCGGTGAATGCCGTCGAGTTGGCCAGTGAGTCAATGCAAATTATTGAGCTTGACGGCAGCACCCCCTTGCCGCAGCTGTTACCGGCCCCGCTTGTTCGCGATCCGGATATGATGCGCGAAGAAGTCCAGCTGGCAATTGCCAGTTCGGAAGTCAATGACGATGACAAGAACGCCAGCAAGGACGTTTATCTCGAAGGTGTGACATCGACCAAAGTAACAGGCGAAGCGCAGGCCGAAGCGCTGAAAGTGGCGAATGCACCGGAGCCGCAACCCCCCGGGATTCCCGACTTCACGCCCGACGCCGTTGTCATCGCCCAGGAGTTAACGGCAAGGCAACTGGTTTGGGGGCGATTCTCAACCGGGCAAAGTCAAAATGCTGCCGAGCGGATTACTCTCGGTTACGCCGAAGCCAGCGCAAATCGAGCGGTTACGGTTGGAAATTCGGATTACGGGCTGTTCCGCCTTGAAAATGGCAGCAAGCAGGTTGACAAGGGCTTGGGCGTGGTCAGTTTTTCTCTGAGCAGTGCACAGGCCTTCTATGACTCATCCAGCGGTGTGGTCGCCATGCAGGTAGAAGGCGGCAGTCTGGGCATCGACTTCCAGGAAAGTCTGTTTAGTACTGAGCTCAATTTAAATCATAGCGCTACCGGCCCAATCGATTTTCTGGCCAGCGGTAGACTCTACGATGGCGGTTATTTTCACAGCAGAAGCGATACGCAACGGATAGCCGGCGCGGTTAGCCTGGACGGAAAGGAAGCCGGTTATTTCTTCGAGCAGCAGTTAGAAGCTGGAAACATTCAGGGGCTGACCCTTTGGGATAGCCAGTAGTCATGTTCACTCTGCAGCAAATCAAGCAATTACCACGCAACCCCATGACTCTGGTGGCGCGCCTGGTGCCGGCCAGTGGTCGGCTATTGATTTTGCTGGTGGCCGCTATCGTCAGCGGCTTACTGTTAGTTGCCTTGCCAACAAGCCTCGAGACATTGGAAGAGCGACTCGGGGATCTGGGCTGGACACTGTCGGCTGACAGCACCCCGGAACAGCGCATTACAATCGTCAGCATTGACGAGAAAAGCCTGGCGGAAGTGGGCCCCTGGCCCTGGTCTCGCGAGCAGATGGCAAATCTGGTCAGCGCAATCGACCAGGCTGGAGCCCAATTACAGTTACACGACATCGTGTATCCGGAAGCGAAGCCCGGCGACGATGTTTTTCTGGCGGCACTGCAATCGGCCAGCGGCGCGGTGATTGCCCAGTTGCCACTTTTGCAATCAAACCAGGCAGTACGAACCGGCACCATGACCCATGCCATGAGCGGAATCTCTTGTGCCGCTGCGGGCGCAGGCACACAAATTGCCGCTACACAAAATTTTAACGCCTCACAGGGCGTTTTTGCCCCTATCCCCAAAGGACATATGACGTCGGTCATCGCCAACGATGGCTCTGTGCGCAAAATACCCGCGGTCATCTGCGTCGATGGTGCCGCCTATCCCGCACTGGTGTTGAGCGCCCTGTTACAGGCAACCGATAGCTCCAGTTGGGGTGCTTCTCTACAAGCCGGTGACTCGCTGCTGGATTCGGCGCAGGTACTGCGGCTCGATTCTTATCCAGGCCTGGACATACCGCTGGACAGTAGCGGTAACCTGCGAATTTCCTATGCCAAGGACCCTGCGGCCTTTCGTGCAGTTTCCGCGGTAGATGTGCTTAATGGCACTATTGATAGCGCCATTGATAGCGCCATGCTGCAAGATACCTGGGTATTGGTTGGCGGCACGGCCTTTGGTATCGGTGATATCGTGCCCACTCCTTATAATGGAGCCACCCAAGGCGTAGAGTTACAGGCACGGCTGCTCAGCAGTCTATTAGATGTTGCCATGCCCTACACTCCGCGCGGAGCGGGCTGGCTGCTCGGTTTGCTGAGCCTGATTTTCGCCGGCACTCTGTATCTGCTGGCTAGCACCCGTGGTCGCCTCGGCACCTATGGCCTGCCTGCGGCCGCCTTATTGCTGCCGTTGTTGGCTTTGTCGGTACATATTCAACTGCTAAGCAGCCTCGACATCTGGCTCGGCTGGATATTCCCCGCCCTGTTCGGCACCAGCGCAGCAAGCTTGCTGCTATTGCTGGAACAGAGCCGCGTGCGTGAAGAGCGCAGCCGGGTTTATGGCAATTTAACCAGCTATCTCCCCGGCGACATCGCCAAAGAAATTGCTTACAGCCTGCCCAGTTCAAGCATTAATGCCCGCCGCTGTGATGTGACCTTGTTGAGCGCAGACCTGCGAAACTTCTCTGCCTTCGGCGAGGCCAGACCACCCGAGGAATCCGCCGCGGTACTGCACTTCTTCTTTACCCGGGCGACCGAAATTATTGAACGTCACCATGGCAGGGTGCATGAATTTAAAGGTGACTCCCTGCTCGCGGTTTGGGATGGACACGATGCCAAGGCAGCAACACAGGCTCTGGCGGCGGCCGAAGCCATGCAGGCCGACCTGAATAAAAGTCTGCTCGCCAAAGCGGCGCCGGCAGGGTTGGAGCCCATGGCACTCGGCATCGGCATCGAACAGGGCCCCGTGTTAATCGGTTCGATTGGCCCCGCGCATCGACGCAGTCATGCGCTGCTCGGTGACACCGTCGGCATCACCTTGCGCATTCAGGAAATGACAGCGGAACTCGCACAACCAATTCTCGTCGGCGAATGCGCGGCGCGTCAGCTTGGCGATTTCGCCCTGGAATCTCAGGGCAGCTATCTGCTGGCCGGCCTTAAAATCCCGCATATTCTTTTTGCCCCGGCGCCAGCGGAATCCTTCAAGCAAGACGACACCGGCAATGCTGATGGCACAACCCGCTCCAACAAGAAGGATCAGCCAAACCTCAAGCTGGTAACCGGCGGCCGCCCATAAAGCCTGTCAGGGGCTGAAGCGCCACATGCCTATCAACTTCATTGTCGGCATTCATTGCATGCACCGCCGCTATTCAAGATAATCGCCGCCATGATCAGAAACTCCCAGCTTAGGCGAAAGCTCTTCGGCAGACGTTGCTCGAGTCTTATGAGTTGCTCGAGTCTCATTAATAGGAGCCTCAAACGCAGACGAATTCCAGCCTTGTTAAAAACGTGGCTGCAGAGATTGACGCCACCGCTGTTACTCCTGTTTTTTTCGCTACCGGTCAGCGCCCAGAACTGTCCCGATCTTTCCACCTTTAATGTCGACGACCAGCCAGACTGGAAGGTACTGGAGCGTCAGCTCGGCGGCCTCATGTCACAATGCCTCGCGAGCTCAGAGTTTTTTGCTCTGTATGGCGCCGCTCAACTGAACAGCGGCAATCTGGCTGGCGCGGCGGAATCTCTGGAGCGTGCCTTATTGATCGATCCGGACAATGGCGCGGCGCAAATCGACTACGCCCAGGCCCTGTTCGATCAAGGGCAGTTGTTCCCCGCCTTGCAAATCAATGAACAATTGCTGCAGCGAACGGATCTGCCCGGCAATCTACAGCCAGCCCTGGCGAGTCGTCAGCAAAGCTGGCAAGCCCTGACCCGCCAGCGCAGTTTTCAAGCGGATCTGCTAACAGGCTATGACAATAATTTAAACGGCGCCCCCGACTCCTCACTCCTAGCCCTGACCTTGTCTGGGGACCCTGTACTGCTGGAAATAAGCCCCGAGTTTCGGCCGGTAAGCGGCCCCTACCTGAACATGCGACTGGCCGGGCGCTATCGCCAGCTGGCGCCAGATCACCAGCATAACTGGACAGCGGGAATGCAGGGGCGACTGAGCGAAGACTCGAAGTCGGACCTGCTGCAACTCACTACCCGCTACGCCTTCATTCGACCCGATAATGGCCATAGCTGGCAACTGACAGCCGGTTCGAGCCATCTGTTCTTCGGCGGTAGCGCCCTGTTTTCCGGCACCGAAGCCGGCGCACGTTATCAGGCGGCCAGTGAGTTGGTATGCAAACCCTATTATGAGCTGACCACCCAACACCAGCTTTACCACCAGCAAAGCCTGCTCAACGCCTTCGAAAGCAAGGCCAGTGCCGGGGTTAACTGCCCACTTAACAACCCTAATGGTGGTCAGCAGATAACCGCCGAATTCAGTTTGCTGAATAATGCCGCCTTAAAAAGCGGGCGCCTCGGTGGCGATCGTGGCGGCTGGCAATTTAATCTGGACTGGCAATACCAGCTGCCGCGAGGGGTATTGCGTGCGCAGGCCAATTACACCCAAATTGACGATAAACAGGGCTATAGTCCGCTACTCGACAATAACGCCAAACGAAGCCAGGATCGCAGCTCTCTG
This sequence comes from Pseudohongiella sp., assembly GCA_013204155.1. GTDB lineage: Bacteria > Pseudomonadota > Gammaproteobacteria > Pseudomonadales > Pseudohongiellaceae > UBA9145. Next base: position 40,040 of record JABMOK010000075.1, read on the forward strand.
TTACTGCAATATCGCGAGCCCCTGCCGACACTGGGCCACAATGCGACCCTGCTAATCAACGTTTATCACCAGCAACAACAGAGTAATATCTCGCTTTTTGAGACCCTCGACACCAGCGCCGAAATTGGACTCAGCTGGGGCTTCTAGGCCCCGTGATCAGTGACACACCACGCTTGAAACTCGCCCGCCGCCGCGATTGCGCAAAAGCTGAACAATTTCCTGCAAAATCCTACAGAAAAGAAGCATTTACAAGCAAATATTCCCCTTAACTGTTGTCTTGGGGGTAAAGAGCTTGTAACATTCGCCGATATCTTCTGTTGGTCGTGCTGTGCGCGTACCAATTAGTTTGATGTAATAAGAAATTTCGGGGGATCCCACTTACGTGTGACACCAGTCACAAGCTAAGAGAGATAGCTTGATTACACTCGTTACACCGATGGTGGGATGAATGCCAAATGCTGGCGCATCCTCATCGGAAACAACAATTTGAAATCGATTTCAAGGAGCACGAACAGATGGCTATAACAGCTACAACCCGTACGAAGATTATCCAACTGGTAGTTGCAGCGAACAACGCAGCACCAGGCACAACATTATTAGCAACATTGGTTGCTGCATCTGAGGGAGGCGCTTCTCTTGCAGATATCGCAGCCACTCTTACAACGAGTGCGCCATTTACTAGCACTTACCCTACTTTTCAAACTTCTACTGAATTCGCCACAGAGCTTCTTGGCAACTTGGTACCCGAAGCGTCTGCTGCAGGCGTTGCCGAAGGCATCGCTCTGATCGAAGGTATGCTGAATGGTGGCGGAAGCCGCGCTTCTGTTATTCTGGAAGCGGCAACTTTCCTGGGCACTCTTGCTGAAACAGATGCAGGCTTTGGTACATCCGCTGCGCTTTTCAACAACCGCGTTGAAGTAGCTATTCATCACACAGTTACTCTGGAACTTGATACAAACAACGCAACAGCGCTTACTGGTGTTACCAGTGTTGATGCGACTGTTGTTGCAGTTGAAATCGCACTTGGCGGAGCCACTTCTGCAGCCAATACAGCTGCTGCTGCGGCAATTGCCGCTGCTGAGGCCGCAATCGCGACTGCTACAGCTGACGACCTTGCCTACACTGCAGCAGTTGCTGCGAACACTGCTGCTGCTGCGGCGGTGGTTGCTTCCGCTCCACTTGCTGTAACTAGCACAGCGTCTGCTGCTACTGCAGCTTTGGCCGTTACTGCTCAAGCTGCTGCTGATCTAGCCGTGACTAATGCACAAGCAGCATTGTCCACAGCGATCACCGGTGGTGATGCAGCAACTGTTAGTAATGCAAACGGTACTCTGATAATTGCTCAGGCTAATGCAGCTACTGCAGCGACTACAACCGCGACGACTGCAGCTACTGCGGCTACAGATTTAGCTGCTACTACAGCAGCCATTGCTACCGAAACTGCTGCTGCTACTGCGGCCACTGCGCTGACAACTGCTGCTACTACTATTACTGCTTCCGGTGCCGCAGACGATGTAGCCGCTGCCGCTGCCGTCACTGCTGCTGCCGCTGCCGTTACTGCTGCTGCCGCTACTGCGACTCCTTCGGATGACACAGTTGCTGCCGCTTATGGCCCTGCCGCTGCTGCCCTGGTAACTAGTGCCGCCGCAACTGGCACTGTCGCTGCTGCTATTGCTGAGGCTGTGCTTGATACCACCGCTGCAGCCGCACTAACGGCTTATAACTCTGCTGCTGCTACTTCAGCTACTGCAGCAACTGCTGCTTCTGACGCTGCTAC
>JABMOK010000076.1 GCA_013204155.1 Pseudohongiella sp.
TAGAGGGTTAGGGTTAGGGTGCTGTGTCTTCAACTGACTTGGCATAAACGTGGAAACACGGCTGTAAAAATTGAGGGTATTCATTGTCATGATCAAAAAAATCCTGTTATCAATTATTTTTTTGTTGTTGCTTATCGGCGGCGGCGTATTCTTTTATTTTGATTCAATAGTCAAAAATGCAATCGAAGTAGTCGGTTCTCAGGTTCTGGGAACCGCTGTCACGGTATCATCGGCTTCCGTTTCGCCGTTAAATGGCAGTGGCAATATTCGCGGTCTGAGAATCGAAAATCCGCAGGGTTTTGACTCGGACTATGTGATTGAGCTGGAATCGGTATCGATTGCTATGAATGTGCGTTCAATATTTTCAGAGGTAGTTGAGATCGAGTCTATTAGCATTGTGCAGCCGGCAATAAGCTATGAGACAAAAATTACCAGCGACAATATCCGAGCCTTGTTGGGCAATCTCTCTCGCGGTGACGCGGCGACTGCCGAAGAATCCAGCGCTGGCAAACAGATAATTATTCGTCGGCTTGAAATTCTGGATCCGCAGCTCAATCTGGTTGCAGCCTTCGTGACCGCGCCTGTTTCTTTACCCGACATAGAGATGCAGGACATCGGTGCAAAAGGTGATGGCAGTAGCGTGGCTGCCGCCGTGAGCATGGTATTGGTGGAATTAAGTGGTTCGATCTTGAAAAATCTGCCCAACATGGATGATCTGGCAGAATCCGTGGAAGCAGGTCTGCAAGACAGGGTGGAACAGGTAGACGAGGTGGTGGATGATGCGGTCGAGAAACTGAGTGGACGTCTGCGCGGAATTCTCAACTGAGCGGTGCTTAGATCGCCAGGCTATTGGTATTCGCCAAGCTGCCACAATAATTCTGATCTCCCGGCAGGAACTGCTCGGTCTTTCCGGTAACACGGTAGGCGACTAGCCCGACCCATTCCCTTATCGCCATGCGGAGAATGTCGAGATTGTTGGTGAAGTTGAATTCAAGCCGCCACAAATCGCCTTTCATTCCGTAGTGATCTACCGGATAGGGCTGTAGCGCCCATTGTTGTGCGCAGAAACTGCCTATCGAGCGTGGCATATGGAAGGCCGAGGTAACCAGTAGCCAGTTTTCTTCTGGCTGGGGTGACACCAGGGTCTTACTGTTCAATGCATTCTCATAGGTATTACGCGATTCACTCTCGTAGATGAAGGCGCGCTCCGCCAAGCCCAATTGGTCGAATAAGACCCGGGCCATGTCGGCTTCCTTGAATTCCTGCTCGCTCACTGAACCGTTGCCACCGGTAAAAACTAGCTGTGCCGAGGGGTACAGATTCGCCAGATAGAGGAAATTGGTCAATCGATCGGCACTGCCATTCATCTCGGCTTGTTGCCAGATATTGGACAGACGCGGCGAAATAGCGCCACCTAAAACGATGATCCCATCCACCCGGGCAGGCAGGGCGGCGTTGGCAACAAATCGGTTCTCCAGGGGTGAAATCAGCCATTCTCCTAGGGGGAAAAATCCAATAAGCAATAATAATAGAGCGCAGCAAGCCAAAAGTCGGCGTGATAGCTTCATCCACCCGAACACCAGAGCCAGCCAGGCAGATACGCCGAGCAGAACAATGAGGCTATCGGGGGAGATAACAGCCCAGATAATTTTGGAGGCCAGGAAGAACAAGGTATCCATAGAGTTTAGATGCTGTGGTTAATTCACAAGTGGTTAATTCACAAGTAGTTAATTTGCAACTAGTTAATCCGCAAACGACTAATTTGCAAGTTGCCAATCCTCAAATAAGACTTTGGATGCTAACCTAATTTCCTCTCAAACACATCGGCAATTTCATTCTTGTCTTACGCACTTAAGATTAGCTAATGCTTAGATTGTTGTGGCGAATTTGCTACTATCCGTGAACGAATCTGAGTATCAGCAACTAGCAACTAGCAACTAGCAACTAGCAACTAGCAATTAACAATTAACAATCAAGCAGGAGTACAGCATGACAATCCAGGTTGGAGACAAAATACCAGCGGTCAACTTTAAGACTATGACAGCAGATGGCCCCAAAGAGATCACTAGTGAGGAAGTATTCGGAGGCAAGAAAGTTGTTTTCTTCGCCGTACCTGGTGCCTTCACACCCGGTTGTTCTATGACCCATCTGCCCGGGTTTGTAGTCAATGCCGATGCAATCAAAGCCAAGGGAGTGGATACCATCGCGTGTATGGCAGTTAATGATGCCTTTGTGATGGGCGCGTGGGGCCAGGTGCAGAATGCCGAAGAAGTATTGATGCTGGCCGACGGTAACGGTGAATTCACTGCCGCCGTAGGGCTTGAATTAGATGCCCGTGGTTTTGGCATGGGTGGCAGGGCAAAACGTTTTGGCATGATCGTCGAAGATGGCACCGTTACCTATCTCGGTATCGAAGCGCCTGGCGAGATCAAGGTCAGTTCCGCCGAAGCGATGTTGGAGCAGCTCTAAATCCAGCCGCGAGTTTGCGATGCTTCCAAGGCTACTTAAGCGCGGATTTCCATGGCTCATCACATCCGGCCACGGCAGAAAGATTCTTGGCGCTGGAGCAGGCTGTGGCGGAAATTCTGCAGAAGAAGAGTGCTGGTATCCCACTTAATCCTGAGATCAAATCAAATTAGTGAAATACAGAATGTAAACCAATAGCAGATAATAGTAGGTGCTCGGAATGGTCATAGAACAACTCGAATATAACGATGACGATACCGTACTGGAAGCCTATGTGGCCTATCAGGAAACCGAAACAAAGAAACCACTGGTGTTAGTCGCCCACGACTGGAGCGGCAGGCGCGAACTAGCATGTCAGGCGGCGGAGCGTATGGCTGCAATGGGCTATGTGGGCTTTGCGCTGGATATGTACGGTAAAGGTGTGTTGGGTTCCGATGACGACACCCAGGGTAATGCGGCGCTAATGAATCCCTTCTTCAGTGACCGGCTGCTTCTGCGAAAACGTATCACGGCAGCACTTATTGCAGGTAGAGGGATTCCGCAGGTCGATGCGGCGAGAGTTGCGGCTATGGGTTATTGTTTTGGGGGTCTGTGTGCTCTGGAGCTCGCCCGATCCGGTGCAGATGTGCTGGGTGTGGTGAGTATTCATGGCATCCTGGCCGCCGACGCTGTCGCTAACCAGCCAATCACAGCGAAGGTCTTGTGCTTGCACGGTCATGATGACCCTATGGTGAAGCCAGATCAGGTATTGGCTTTTGAAACAGAGATGACTGATGCAGGCGTCGATTGGCAGCTACACGCCTACGGCAATACCATGCACGCATTCACTAATCCGGCGGCGAATAATCCTGCTTTCGGTACTGTGTACAGCGATATCGCAGAACGACGCAGTTCTCAGTCCTTAGCTAATTTTCTCGAGGAGATTTTTTAGTCACGATAGTGTTTGGAACTGTGTCAGAATCTATGAGAGAGCGAAAGGCATCACTCACAGAAGAAAGGCCGGCAAAAGTAAGCTAAAGAAAAACTAAAAAACAAAATGGATACGGGAAAAAGAGAGCTATGAGCGCAAATTCAGATTCATCTGTACATGAGCCCATAAGTGCATCATTGCGCAGTAAGATCGGACTCTGGTTGGGGCCGCTTGCGTTTGTGCTGATGCTGTTATTTGTCGATCTCGATCCAGCAAACCCTCTCGTCACCCGCATGGCCGCCGTGATTCTGCTAATGGCAATCTGGTGGATAACCGAAGCCATTCCTTTGTCTGCCACCGCATTGCTGCCAATCGTCTTGTTTCCCTTTTTGGGAATTATGCGTGGCCGCCTGGTGCCTGCTGACAACCAGATTGATTTCACTACCGTGTCTATGCGTAATGGACTGCTTCCTTCTGATCTGGATATTTTTTATCCGAACGTCGCGGGCCAGTATATGGATTGGATAATCCTGCTTTTTTTAGGCGGATTCATCATCGCAACAGCGGTCGAGAAATGGAATTTGCACAGACGTATTGCCTTGCATATTTTGAAGTTAATAGGCGGCCAGCCACATCGGCTGGTGCTGGGATTTATGCTGGCGACTGGTTTTCTCTCTATGTGGCTTTCCAATACCGCTACCGCGATGATGATGATGCCCATGGGCATGTCTTTGATATTACTTTATGAAGACCTGAATAAGCAGATAGTGGCTGAGGGTGGAAAGATTGACGACAGGGCCGAAAACTTTTCTCTGACCCTGTTGCTGGGGATTGCTTACGGGGCATCCATTGGGGGATTTGCCACATTGATTGGGACTCCGCCTAATGGTGTTCTGGTGACTCAGATGACGCAACTATTTCCAGAAGCGCCAGATATCACTTTTGCATCCTGGATGATGTTTGCGCTACCGATGAGTGTTGTCTACATGTTGATAGCCTGGGTGGTGCTTACTCGATTCGTGTTTCCTCTGCCGGCATCAACGCCTTTCAGTGGTCGTGAGTTTATCCGTAGTGAAATAGCCAAGCTGGGCATTATGAGCACGGAGGAAAAACGAGTCACGGTGGTTTTCGTGAGCGCGGCTTTACTGTGGATGACCAGGAAGGACAGGCTGTTTGGGCCAGAAATTGATATTTTTGGCTGGAGTCATTACCTCGACGGGTTTCTAAGTTGGATCGGGACTTCACCAGTAGGTTATATGATCGATGATGGAACCGTCTCTATCGCCATGGGTCTTGCCTTGTTTATGATTCCGGCGAGCAAGCAGATTGGCGGTCGTCTGATGGATTGGGAAGATGCGAAAAAGCTGCCATGGGGAATTTTGTTATTGTTTGGAGGCGGCTTGGCGCTGGCGAAGGGATTTAGCACTTCCGGGCTCGGAACCTATATAGCCAACCAACTGGAAGCGCTTCTCGGCAGCGCCAGTCCGCTGGTTATTGTTATGAGTACGGTTGGGTTTATAACCAGTCTTACGGAGGTTACCTCCAATACCGCCACAATTTCACTCTCGCTGCCGATAATGGCAAGCCTGTCCCAGGCAATAGAAGTGCACCCATTATTGCTGTTAATTCCCACGACATTAGCGGCTTCCTGTGCGTTTATGCTGCCGGTATCTACGCCACCGAACGCTATAGTGTACGGATCTGGCCGAGTGCCGATAATGAAGATGGTTATTGCAGGATTTTGGCTGAATCTGCTCTCGGTGTTGCTGCTGACCCTGTTTGTTTACACCTTAGGTCATTTAACCTTCGGTGTTCTGGGGCCTTTTCCGGCATGGGCTGTTCCATAAGCGAATGATTAGTTCTATCTCAGGCTTGAAATGGCTGAGGGATATTTCCCGTTTTGTGTCCTGGGTTTGAGCATGATGGCTGTTTAACTATCATGATGCATGCTGGGGCCAGTTACTTCGACAAGTGCCGATACTCTTATCAAGACAAATATCAAGATAAAGCTCACACGTAAGTTACGGGTTGGCGAAAACGACGGCTGTCACAGTCTGGAACGGTCTATGGTTAAGAAGCAAACAAACAAGCTGCCAATTCACGAGATCTGCCCTACAGGTGAAGAGCATTGCACACATCTGTCTGAAGTAGTGCGATTGCGAGAAGAGGTGAAAAAACTAGCGGCACAGGTACGTACGGATGAGTTAACCCAGCTGTACAATTTTCGCTATTTTAATCAGGCGCTGAGTTTGGAAATGGAACGTTCTCGCCGTTCCGGCCAGTCTGTCTGTTTGATAATGTTAGATCTGGATCATTTCAAATTTGTCAATGATGCTCATGGGCATGAAGCTGGCAACATTGTGTTGAGCTATATAGCTAATCTGATCAAGGAAACCATCCGTCGGCTGGATATTGCCTGCCGTTATGGGGGAGAAGAGTTTACTATCATTCTGCCTGATACCACTTTGAAGCAGGGCATAAGATTCGCAAATCGTCTTCGCCTTATTATTAAAAGTTCATCAATTAAAGTAGGTGAGGTCTTGATGGGAGTTGAAGCCAGTTTCGGAGTCGATGTCTACAACCGTGGCGATCGACTCAGCGAAAATGACTTCGTAAAAAAAGTTGATGCTCTTCTGTATACGGCGAAAGCAGAAGGTCGCAACCGGGTTTGTTATGCAAATAATGAGAATGATACTGAAGATCAGCAGAAAAGTAGTCCAATAATTCTGCCTCAAGCCTCAAGTTAGTTCGCTCACTCTCTACCGCTAAATATCTACTGCCACGATCTACTGCCACGATCTTCCGCCAACGATCTTCCGCCAACTACCTGATTGTTTCTTTGGCAGCTTGTGCCTTGTGATCCGCTACTTCTTTAGCGAGATGGTAAAGAATCGCCGCGGTTGCTCCCCAAATTCGATAGTCTCCGAATTGCAATTCCAGAATCTTCCTTTGTTTATTCTTATAGCGCATTAAAGAAGAGCTATAGGCATCCGTATTTAATACCAGCGAAAGAGGAGCGTGGAATATCTCGGCGACTTCAATAGGGCAGGGAACAAAACTCATGCCGGCATCAATCAGTCCGACGATCGGCGTTACCTGAAAGCCGGAGGGCAATGCCATATCTCCCAGTTGACCAATTACGTCTACCTTATCAGCGGGTAAGCCGATTTCTTCTTCGCTCTCGCGCAATGCCGTCGCAACGGCGTCTATATCCTGCTCGTCTTGCGAGCCACCGGGCAAGCTGATCTGGCCGGCATGAGTATTCAGATTCTCGGAGCGAACGGTTAGCACAAGTTGACTTTCATTGTTCGCGGCATGCCTCGTGACAGCGATCAGTACGGAGGCTTTACGTAACGCGCTTGCCCCGACTTCCACTAGCTTGTTCGCCGAATTGTCAGGGTGAGCTATAGGCTTGGGTTCAGATGGAGTGATGCGGGAAAAATAATCGATCAAGTCATAGTAGACGTGGAGATCGGCTATGGGGTCGTGGCTTGTCATTGGAGCCCTAATATTAATGGCGTGTTAATGGATTGTCAGTGAATTATCATTCCAAGGCAGAATCCATCAGCCAGTACAAAGTGAACAAATCAGCAACTAATAAAAAAGCCGACTAGGTTAACAGTCGGCTTTTTGTCTGTAGCTATTTATGCGGCTACCTGTTTATCTATCTATTCACCTACCTATTCACCTATCTAGCCGCATCTGCCCAGACAGCCAAATAGTTAGCTGCCTGGACATTATCAGACTACAGGTATTTCCAGGTGATACCGAAGAAGACCCGAGCGGGTTCGCCAGTGAAATAGCGGTCATCGGTAAAGGTGGTCCAGTCAGCGCGTTCGGCGTAGTACTCATTCGTTACGTTTAACGCATTCAGTGAGAAACTAAGCTTGTCGCTGTACTGATATTGCACGCGAAGATTCAGCAGATCATGGCCTTCGTAGCTGGCGGTATTCTCCGGGTTGGAGTAATAGTCTCCCATGTTGACCCATTCGACTTCGGCCAAAAGGGCTTCACTTGGCTGCCACTGCAATCGATAGTTGCCAAAGGTATTTGGCGCCGAGTCGACGTCATTGCCCTTGATGTCGATGCCACCGGAAATTTCGGAGTTCTCGTAAGTGTGTTTGGCAAGATTGAAAACGCCTTGAAAGGACAGGGTTTCAGTTAAATCATAACCGAGTCCGAATTCAATGCCGGTGTGTGAGGTATGGCTATTGTTTAAGTTCTCTCTGGCACTATTGGTAATGATTTCGTTTTGCTTATCCATATAGTAATAAGTGGCTTCGTAATTCCAGATATCACCAGCGCCCTTAAATGCAATTTCGTAGCTGTCCAATTCAACTGAATCGAGTTCGGCTACTGTCTGGTCATTTTGTAGGCGGTAAAGCTCGGTAGCCTGTGGCGCGCGAAATCCGCGCTGAACACGAAGCTGCAAATCATGATTGTCATTCAAGGCGTAGTTAAGGCCCAGCTTCGGTGAGATGTCAGAGAAATCATCGCTTCTGTCTGCGGGTCGGTTGTAACGACAGCCGAATCGGCATTCAACACCAAACTGGTCGGTGCGGCCATTGATCATGTTATTGTTGTAATCGTAATCCATATCTTCGATGCGAAGACCCAGGGACATATCCCAGCCGTTATCGAAGCTCTGCTGGTAGTTGATAAACGCCGCCATCTGACGGGCATCCACATCGTAGTCGTAGTGCTTGCCCTGAGGAATCGAATTTCTGATGAAGAAAGAACCGGTGGTCGGGTTTTCTTGCGTCTGCTTAAGACTGCCTTCAGTGCTCTCTGCATCAAAACCGATCGCCAGATCCGCCCCATTGGATAACTCGCGATAGGCGGCAGTTTGTACGCCTAGACTACGATGCTCTGTGTCTTCAGTGGGTTCTCCTGGCAGAAAATGTTGCAGGAAGTTCATGTTTACTTCACGTAAATAAGGGGTGATTACTACATCCCAGTCATTCACTTGACGACTGATTGAGGTCCATAAGCGGGTACTACGACTATCACGATAAGCTTCCGGATTGGAATTATCATTGCGTAAATGCCCGTCTTTATAGGAGTTATATCCAGTCACATAACCGGCAGTTTCCTGATTCAGATTGGTAACGGTGAAGCCGCCGTCCAGCGCAATATCGTTGCTGGTGGTGTAATTATACAGCCAGGATAATTTCTGCTGATCCACGCCGCTTGCATCGTGATAACCTTCTTCACTGGCGCCATTCACTAATAACAACTGTTTAAAATTGCCGTAGTCATGGCCGATTTTTGCGTTAAGTCGCTGCGAACCGCGGGGGCCTTGCTCAAGACTTATTTCGCCGGCATCGCCTGCTTCAGGAAGTACCACGTTGATCACGCCGTGCACCGCATTGGAACCCCAGAATGCACTTCCTGGCCCGCGAATAACTTCGATGCGCGCCGCGTTCTCGGAATGGGTATCAAACATTTCATTTACATTACAGAAACCGGCAGAGCGCACCGGGATGCCATTTTCGGCGACCAGAAATTCGCCACAGGCGCCGGCGCCGGTGAGTACTGGGGAACGAATTGCGGACAGGCTTTCCTGTCCGTTGCCCCGGTTAATGTTGACGCCCGGCAAACGATTAAGCGCCTCCTGGAAATGGGTATGACCGATCAGGTCCAGTTCTGCTTCGCCCAAAACAGACACTGAGGCATTAACATCTGCCAGACCTTCTGATTTTCTGCTATTAGATGTAACCTGGATTTCTTCGATTGCCTGTTGGCGATTTTGCCCCAGAGCAGGAACTGCCGCAAAGGCAGTCGCGGCAGCAATGCTGGTAAAAAGTATTTTGCGTATCATATTCTCTCTCTTCCTTTATTGTGGGCTCACCCGTGCCTCGATTATACGATTACTCTGCGGTAATTCGTTTGCGGCTTAATAGGTGATTTTTATCTTGCCCGGTTTTAACTAGACCTTTATTTAGGTAATTTTATTCGAACCCCAAAATCTTGTTCAAATGCAGATTGAAGAGCCCGGATCGTATGGCGGTTAGTCTAAAAGCTCGTCAATATACCACAAAATATCGGCCGAATGCGCTGTCTTTGCAGTGATCATCGTTACCACGTAAACTAGCCTTCGATTTCGAGGGAGCCCTATAAACCGAGTAATAGACAGCGAATATCGAAATACCATACTGCAACAGAACAGCCACCGCCATGCGGGACAAAGAAGCTGGACGGAGAAGAAATGGCCGGGGGGAAGCAATTTAAATGAAGACCAGAGTTACTGAAATGCTGGGTATCGAGCATCCTATAATACAGGGTGGGATGCAGTGGGTAGGTTTGGCCGAGCTGGCCTCAGCGGTATCTAATGCCGGAGGGTTGGGAACAATAACTGCCCTTACCCAGCCGACGCCAGAAGATCTGCTGAAAGAGATCGCACGCTGTCGCGAGATGACCGATAAGCCCTTCGCGGTTAACCTCACTATTTTGCCTACCATTAAGCCGGTTCCGTATCAGGAATATGCGCAAGCCATCGTCGATTCGGGCATCAAGATTGTCGAAACGGCTGGCCGTAACCCCGAACCTTTTCTGCCGATGTTCAAGCAAGCGGGTATTACGGTAATTCACAAATGCACATCCATTCGCCATTCGCTGAAGGCGGAGAAGATCGGTTGCGATATGGTGAGCGTCGATGGTTTTGAATGCGCGGGTCATCCCGGCGAAGACGATGTCACCAATATGATTTTGTTGCCGCTGGCGGCCAGGCAATTGAAGATTCCGTTCATTGCTTCCGGTGGGATAGGTGACGGCAGAGGATTGGCTGCCGCCCTGGCTATGGGGGCGGATGGCATTAATATGGGCACTCGCTTCATGGTGACCAGGGAAGCGCCTATTCATCAAAAAGTAAAACAACGCATGGTGGATGCCTCCGAGTTGGACACCGCACTGATTTACAGAAGCTTGCGTAATACCGCGCGCGTCTTTAGGAACAGCGTTGCTGAAAAAGTGATGGAGATTGAGTCGCAAGACGGCGAGACTAAATTTGAGGATATCCAACCTCTGGTGCAAGGTGTTAAAGGTCGAGAACTATTCGATGGCGGCGATCTGGACAAAGGCATCTGGTCAGCCGGAATGATTGTCGGATTAATTGATGACATTCCCACTTGCGAAGCGTTGCTTAGCCGTATGGTAGCCGAAGCCGAAGAAATTATTCGAAACCGCCTTAGTGACATGTTGAGTGCATAATTGTGTCTCTATTGATAAGGCACTTCTATTGATAGCGCACTTCTATTAATAGGCAGATGTAAAAAATTGATAGGAAGGCGTAAAAAAGCCAGAAATAAGCGAGGAATAAAAATCGAATCATGCAAGTTAAAGACAAGGTAATAGTCGTTACAGGGGGTGCCAGCGGAATCGGGAAATCTCTTTGCGAACGCTTCGCAAGAGAGGGGGCCAGCGCAGTGGTGGTTTCCGATATCAATCAGCACGGTATCGACGCCACAGTTGCGGATATAGCGGCCAGCACGGCGGCACTTGGCGTCAGGACCGACGTCGGCAATGAAGACGAAGTGAATGAACTTGTAGCAAAAACCCTGGGCCGATTCGGTCACATCGATTTGTTTTGCTCCAATGCCGGCATTTTTACCGCCGGCGGTGAAAACGTAGCGACCGATGCCTGGCAAACAATCTGGGACATTAACGTCATGTCCCATGTGTTTGCGGCGCGAGCGGTATTGCCCAGCATGTTGGAGCGAGGTGAAGGCTACCTGTTGAATACCTCCTCTGCCGCGGGTTTATTAAGTCAGGTTGGCTCTGCGCCTTACTCGGTAACTAAACATGCGGCAATAGGCTTTGCCGAGTGGTTGTCCATCACTTATGGTAATCGTGGCATCAAGGTTTCTGTGCTTTGTCCGCAGGCGGTACGCACGGCCATGACCGCCGGTGGCGATGGCGGGGTGGCTGGACTCGATGGCATGCTGGAGCCAGAGAAATTAGCCGACACGGTGATAGAAACATTGGCCGCGGAGCGGTTTCTGATTTTGCCTCACCCGGAAGTCTTAACCTATATGCGTCGCAAAACAGACGACTATGATCGCTGGCTCGGTGGCATGCGACGCTTGCAGAGCCAGTTCGAAGATGTGTATAAAAACAGAGAACAGTCGAGCGATTGATCTCATCAACTGTTCAGATAAGGAGCGCGAGATGAAAATTTTATTTCAACTGATGTTCTTGTTAATTGGTTTCTTGCCAATGTTGTCCCAAGCACAGGAGCGGATAAGCCTGGAAGATGGTTCGGTGTTGAATGTGTTTATCGTTAAACCGTCGCCTGCTTCCGATCAACCCAGTCCCCTGGTTGTGCTAATGGGTGGCGGTCCCGGCAACGCCTCTATATCTCAAGATACTTCACGCTGGCTGGGCAGTGGTTTCGCGCAGCGAGGCTGGATAGTCGCCGTTCCGATCTCTGTGAATAATAGATCCTTTCGCGGCAGTGCCAATAATGCATTAATTGTGCAATTAATAAACGCGTTGCAGAAGCGTGATGACGTGTCAGGCGGAAAAGTGTTATTGGCAGGTGTTTCCAATGGAGGGATGTCATCTTTGGAGATAGCGCGCCGACACCCGGAGAAATATTTTGGCGTTGCTGCGATACCGGCTGTTTCCGACGCTAAAACCAGAAATGATTCTTTGAAAGATTTTCCGGTCTACCTTCGCATCGGTGGCGAGGATACTCTGGGTTGGGCGGATCAATTCGACGCGACAGTCGCCAGCCTGACAGAGGCAGGTGTTAAACTGGATGCTGAAATCCTTGAAGGCGCGCCACACATGTTTAGAATGGATTGGAGTACGCTCGGGCCCTGGCTGGAGAAAATACGACAGTAGACAGTAGGCGGGTAAGAAGAGTGAAAAACATCGACTTCTTTGCCGCGCTAAACCAACTGTTTGTACAAGGAAATTGTACAAGAAAAAATAGTATAAGTTGTACAAGAAGAAATAGTATAAGTTGTACAAGAAAAAACAGTATAAGTTGTACAAGAAAAAGCAGTATAAGTTGTACAAGAAAAAGCAGTATAAGTTGTACAAGAAAAAGCAGTATAAGTTGTACAAGAAGAAATAGTACAAGCAAACTGGATAATGAAAATAGCGAGTGAATACTTCACTACAAAAAACCACGGAGTAACCCATGAAAATTAAAAACCTGAGCATTGCACTTGCGTTAACCCTGTTCGCCGCCGTAACGGGTTCAGTCCAGGCGGGCCCCGCCGCGACTGTTGCAGATATCGCCTGGATGACCGGGAACTGGGCAGGTAATCTGGGGCCAAACCAATTGGAGGAAAACTGGATTGGCGGTGAAGGCGGCTCAATTGCGGCGATGGTGAGAATGACCGGCAGCGATGCCACCAGCATGTTTGAAATGATCACTATCGAAGAAGTTGATGGTTCTCTGGTGTTGCATATCCAGCAATGGAATCCTGGCATGGCTTCCCGCACCGAAGGGCCTCAGGAAATGGAGTTGGTTGAAATCGGTAAAAATAGTGTGAAATTTAAAGCGGTATCTGAAGGTGGAATGGCATCTCTTGGCTATAGTCATCCGGACGCCGATACTTTTATCATTCATGTGGAAAATCCGGGTCGGCCTGTGTTGGACATCAATTTGTCGGCGCGTAATATTTGGAAGTAATTCGCGGTTGAAAGAAACCACCCACGAGGATAACGTTTCGACAATTTAAGCGGCGCTTGTCGCGGCGGCTTACAGAATAAAAAAAGGAGGATTCAATCGAATCCTCCTTTTTTTGCGATGAGGCTTTAGTCTCGCTGCAGTCTATATTGTGAGGTTTCGTTGCTTCAGCCTTTTTGCAATTTCCAGCATTAGGGGAGTGTCTCTTTTTTCATCGAAAGCAGGCGCCTTCTCCCAGTCATAGAACCACACAGGTTTTAAGCGTAACGCTTCGGGCTCATCTGCATAGCGGGGGAAAAGGTGTGCATGTAATGCCGGTTCAACATTGCCGATCATCTCGTAATTAATTCGCAGCGCACCGGTAATTTCCAGTATCACATCACCAAGCACCGACATCTCATACAGAAACGTTTTTCGTTGCTCGGCTTGCATCACATTCAGATTGGCTACCACCGGATCTGGCAGCAACAGGCAGTAGCCGGTGAGGAATTGCACATCGCCCAGTACTACCCAGCCCGAGGCGACCCGGCAAATTTGCTTGGGGTAGCTGCCCGCCTGGCAGTCTCTCACGCGTTGATGTATAAGTGTCGGCATAATGCTCCGTGCTTGTATTTGTTATTTGTAATTCTCTGACAGATAAGGGGGCCGGCTATCGGCCATGATCTTGTCCAAGGTCTTCTGGGCTTGCTTCGGTTTTCTCAAGTCCTTCACCTCCAACATTTCGCATTCGTCCTCCTGCATCTGCTGAACAGTAACGGGATAGAATTTACAGTCGTCCGGGCGGTCGAGGTAGATCCCACAGGTAAACTTATTTTGCTTGGGCACTTGCCGCAACCAGGGACAGCGCTGTAATTGCTCGCCGGTCTCGGGACTTATCCATATCTCTCCATGGCTGGCATATCTGGCTATATCGGGCTTGAAAATCTCCCACAGCGCTATTTCCTCGGCGCTAACTGATAAGCCACCGTCAGCATACTTCGTGCAACATTTTCCGCATTGATTACAGTCTTTCAATATATTGTCTCTAAAACTAGGGTCTTTAAAAACAGGGTCTTTAAAAATAGAGATGCTGTTCTCGTTGGTGGAGAAAGGAGGAGGGAAAGGCCGGGTCTGTTTCCCGTTTTAACCAGTCTGCATGGGTAAACCTGTTACTCCTCCAACCCATGTCAAAAGCAAATCTGAGCCCTTGCTTTTCACCCGTTTTAGCCTGTGGATACTCCTTTGAATGGCTGGAGTAAGGCACTAAGGCATAGTACCCTAGCGTGGCGGGAAACTGTATCGGGTAGATGAGCCAAGCGGGCTTTCGGCTATAAGTGGTTTCCTTCACTGTCGAATGGGCTTATGCTTCATTGACCGAAAAGGGGATAGTTTAAGCTTGGGCACCTCTGAACAAGTAAATACTAAAACAGTTAAATACAAAAAAGGTAGGATTATGAAAAATCTATTGGTAGTTCTGATGGCGGTGCTGGCATTCGGCAGTGTTTCGGTACAGGCACAGGGGCTGGATATTGCTGGGCTCACCGCGAAAATAACAAACGATTCCAGCCGGGCAGATGCCGATAAGGCGAGAGATGCCGGTCGAAAGCCGATTCAGGTGCTGGATTTTCTTGGTGTCAGGCCGGGAATGACAGTTATCGACCTGGTGGCGGCGGCGGGCTACTACACCGAAGTGCTCTCTAATGTAGTCGGCCCTCGTGGCAAGGTATATATGCAGAATTCGAGTGCCGCACTTACTGGACCCCGTGGTCCGCGGACGGTAGAGGCCATAGAGCAACGGTTGGCTAATAATCGCCTGTCCAATGTGGAACGTCTCACCGCCGATATAAATGCTCTGGGTTTGCCCGATAATTCACTGGATGCGGCTGTGATTGCCCTGGAGTTTCACGAGTTATATCTTTCAGATAATCCGAACGCCGTCGCCGAATTTCTGGCAGAGATGAGCCGGGTGCTGAAGCACGGCGCCGTGTTGGGTGTTATTGAACATGCCGGATTCCCGGTATTCGATCCCAAGCCGCTGCACAGAGCGCTGGAAGCGAACGTGGTAGCCGATGCCGCCGCCGCTGGATTCTTCGCTGAGGCTAGCGGCAAGATGCTGCGTAATATCGACGACCCTAAAAATGTGGGTGTGTTCGATCCCAGCGTCCGTGGCAATACAGATCGTTTCGTTTTGCGTCTCGTTAATAAGCGTTAAGCAAAAAAGGGGCAGATTTATTCACAAGAATAAATCTGCCCCCCTTTTCTTTCGTTCGTTCTTGATTCAACCGCCCTGATTACGGTTCTCGCCCCAGGTCAGCAAGATGCGGCCTTCGCCTAAGATGTCTCCAATAACTCCACCCAGTTGCCATCCGGATCGGCAATAATGGCGATGGTTACTCCCTCGCGCACAACTTTTTCTGCCACCACAATCCTGGCGCCCGCATCGGCCGCCTTCTGTACGCAGGCCTGAAGATTGCCGACGGTGATAGTCCAGTAGCGATAGCCACTCGCACCGCGTATGCCGCCGGGTGCCGCCTCGGCGGGGGCGGCGGGATCGAGTTCGATTACCTTGATAACACTATCGCCAACCTTGAAGCGATTCATCGTGCCCCCTCCGGGCATGGGAATGGCCCCTTCGAATTCCAGACCGAGAGTGTCGCCATAGAACGTCATCATGGCATCGATATCCTTGGTGACGATGCCAATATCGATGGCCGGCTTTTTTACATCTACAGACATTTTGCGTTCCTTTTTAGCTGGCCGCGCCTAACATGGATTTGGTTTCAAGGAATTCTTCGAAGCCTTCTACGCCCCATTCGCGTCCGTTACCGGATTTCTTGTAGCCGCCAAAGGGCGCAGAGAAATCGGGGCCGGCGCCGTTGATGTGAACCATGCCGGTTCGAATCTGGCGGGCGATTTTCTCGGCATGTGCTTGCTCGCCCGAAACATAACCGGACAGTCCGTATTCCGTATCGTTAGCGATACGTACCGCATCTGCATCGTCTTCGTAGCCGATAATCGAAAGCACCGGGCCAAAAATTTCTTCCCTTGCGATAGTCATATCATTGCTGACATTGCCGAATACTGTTGGCTGAATGAAATAGCCCTTATCCATGCCTTGCGGTCGACCCGGGCCACCTGCGACTAATTCCGCGCCTTCTTCAATGCCTTTTTGGATAAGCGCGTTAATTTTGTTGAATTGCAATTCGCTCACCACCGGACCCAATCGCGTATTCTCATCGGCCGGGTCCCCGACGCTCGCCTTTGCGGCGGCAGCCCTGGCAATTTCCATGGCCTCGGCCATGCGCGCCTTGGGCACCAGCATGCGAGTAGGTGCATTACAGGATTGACCGCTATTGCCGAAGCAACCGATAACGCCGCCACTCACTGCCCTGGCGAAATCGGGTACGTCGTCCAAAATGATGTTGGCTGATTTGCCGCCCAGCTCCTGGGTAACACGCTTGATGCCCTCCGCCGCCGCCTTGGCGACTTCGCGTCCGGCACGGGTAGAGCCGGTAAATGAGACCACATCAATTTCTGGATGGGCCGAGATTGCGGCCCCTACGCTGGGGCCATCCCCATTGACTAAATTGAACACGCCGGCAGGAAGTCCTGACTCGGCGATGATTTCGGCCAGGATATAGGCGCTAATGGGCGCGATTTCGCTGGGCTTTAACACGATAGTGCAGCCAGCCGCGAGGGCGGGAGCGACCTTGCAGGCGATCTGATTCAGGGGCCAGTTCCAGGGAGTAATAAACCCGCACACCCCGGCGGCCTCCTTAACGATCTTGGTAGTCCCGCGAATTTCTTCGAATGGATAGTTCTCCAGGATGCCGAGGATATTGGCGAAATGCCCGATGCCACTACCCAACTGTGCAGTCCGGGAAAGGCCCATTGGCGCGCCCATCTCATTGGAAATCGCCGTCGCCATCTCTTCGCCACGCGCTTTCAGGCCTTCGATTATTTTGCCGATAACTGCCTTACGCTCAGCGACCGTAGATTGAGACCAGGCCGGAAAGGCGGCCCTGGCTGCCTTGGCGGCGGCATCTACGTCCTCGGCCGTGCCCATGCTGATCGTGGCAAAGGCTTCTTCGGTAGCAGGATTGATTACATCCAGTGTGGATCGATTCGCTGGAGCCACCCATTCACCGTTGATGTAGAATTTGTTGTAGGCCGTGGTCATTTTCTTACTCCTGTGGATTCGATTACACTGTGTTCGGCAATAGCCGCTAATATTTTCGTTAGTCTATAAAGGCTGGCCAGTATACCCGATTTTATCCGTCCCAAAAGAGCCTTTCCATTAACGCGTGTGTGACATAGAAGAAGCCGATGTTTAGTGCAATTAAACAAGCCATAGGCGATCGTCTGGCAACCTTTCTCAGTAAAGATTTGCCTGGCTACCAACGGCAAGACACAGCTTCTATTGAAGAAGTGGCTGCCGTTCTACAGAAAGGCGATATCCTGCTGATTGATGGCAACACGCGCATCAGTATAGCCATAAAGTATCTCACCCAATCATCCTGGTCTCACGCCTGTTTATTTGTAGGTGACAATGGTGATGCCTGTGATGTGCCCAACCTGATAGAAGCCGATCTGAAAAACGGCGTGCATCTGGTCGCTTTGCAGCACTATGCTAATTTCAATCTTCGAATCTGTCGGCCAGTGGGTGTTGGTGCTGAAGATACTCAGAGGCTGGTTGACTTTGCCAGGTCAAAATTAGGACATCGCTACGACCTAAAGAATGTTTTTGACCTGATTCGCTTCGTTATTCAAAAGCCTGCGGTACCCAATCGCTATCGTCGAGCGATGATCAGTCTCGGCAGTGGCGAGCCAACAAAGGCCATCTGTTCGACCCTGATCGCGGAATCCTTTCAGTCGATCGATTACCCGATATTGCCCAGACGGAATGGGGGAAAAGGAGAGCATGGTGAAGTCCCTCAGTATTATAAGCGCCACTTCACCTACTTTACACCGAGAGATTTCGATGTGTCGCCTTACTTCAAAGTGGTTAAGCCGACTATCGAAAGGGGTTTCGACTATCGGCAGATGAACTGGCAGGCGCGGGAGGATTCGGCCCCTTTAGTGTAGCGGCGGTCTGTCTAAATGATTCCCAAGAGCAGCGCAACAGCCGCCTCGTATTGGGGATCGCTGCGAGTACTCTGTTCGAACGGATAGGCAATGACTTGTTCGGGTTCTACCCCCAGTGACTCGAAGGCCTTGCCGTCTATTAATACGCCTTCGGCGGGCAAATAGCGCAACTGCTTACCTTCTGCATTTTCTTGCATGATAAATTCGCCGATTTTTCCAGCCGTTTTCTCTCCTAAAGTCACCACTCTTTCCAACTTCGACAGCTGATAGGCGAATAATTCCGCACCACCGCGGGTTGTGGAATTCAGCAGCACGGCAACAGGCTTCTGATAATAATCACCATCGTCGCCAATGCCGGTAGCCCCGAGCTTGCCATGTTCGTTTGCCGATCCAGCTGTGGTGAAATAACGACGTCGGTTTGGGAACAATAGGTCCAGGTGGCTTGCACTGAGGTAGCCGAAGGAATTCCGCAGGTCAATAATAAGTCCGTCGCAGTCGTCAAGCTGCTGGATAATTTTTCCCATGCTGACCAGGTCGTCGCTGGCTCTGGATAAACCCCAGAAACGAACATAGCCAATAGTCTTATTGCCGGTAGGAAATTCCTGGATGCTGTTCAGAGTGGCGGTGCGATAACTGTCATAAAGGTTTTCAAACACGGGTGTTAGTCGTAGCACGCGACTCGACCCATTTCGGCTAACTTCAAGTTCATATTCTGCAGGGGATGGGGTGAAGTCTTCGGCATCAGCCGCGGCATTGAATGAATGCACGGGATGAAAAGGCGCGCCATTGACAGAGAGAATTTTGTCGCCACGCTCTATTCCTGCCAGCTGGGCAGGATAGTCTTCCAGCGAGGCGGTTACCAGGTAAGCGCCATCGACAGGCTGCACCTGAATTCCAATGTGATTCAGCGCGATTCTCTGTGGGGCCGATTTGGCCTGGAAGGCCTGTAGCAAGTAGTAGTCGAGTTGGCTATCTTCCAGCGTGAGGTTGGGGCTGGGGCTGGTCTGGGCAAATGTGTTTTGCGCGAGTACAGACAACGGCAATAATACTAACAATAACAATAGTCGTGACATGGTCTATTCGATTACTGCCAGTGCTCGTTGTGCGGCCTGACGTTGATAATGCCGATCGCGCAGCGCGATGTATTTCTGCGGGACATCAAATTCGAAGCGTATAGCCCAATTAAAAGTGTGTGCCAGAAGCAGATCAACCATGCTGAAATTATTGCCAACAGCGAATTCTTCATCGCCTAACAAGTGGTCCAGGGCGTTTATCGCTTTATTGAATTCAAACTTTGCAGTTTCCAGCATCTGTGGAATGCGTTGCGCTTCGGGCAGGGCAAACATATGTTTGCCTTTGCTCCATAACGGCTGCTCCAACTCGGCGAGGATAAAGAATACCAGCTCGTCATGGTGCGCGTAGCCCGCCGGATCAAGCTTCGGAAGCAGGCCGGAATCCGGGGCTTTTCTGCCAATATAGTTCACGATAGCCAGGCTTTCGGTTAATACCAGATCGCCATCGACCAGGGTAGGAACTTTGCCCTGAATGTTCAGCGCCAGGTAGCTCGGATTCTTCGCGCTATCGGCTTCATCGGCCGCCGTGCGCAGCGTGGTGGCTACATATTCGTACTCAAGACCCGCTTCTTCCAGCGCCCATAAGGCACGAAAAGAACGTGAATGACCAAAACCATAAAGTTTCATTTAAGGCGCCTTAACTAGTATCCCTTGGTAGAAAAAAACAAATGGCGTTGCCATTACAGCAACACCATTTGGCTCGCAACTTTCTCTGATTCGAAATTTAGTCGATAGCAAAGCAGTAGAAATAACCTGCCCCACCGGTGCGTACCAGACTCTCCTGGCTGCAGCCGGCAGAACCGTGAGCACTGATAATTGAGTTTGGATTCTGTCCGCCACCGGTTCGGTCGAAGTGTCCGACCTGGGCCGTGCCTTCGCCGTTGCTGGTCCAGTTATTACAGGTGTGATTAGTGCCATCGTCGATAAGCCGACCGTTAAGTGATGAGCCAGTTAAAATATCGTGCTGGATAGGGCTATCGCTGCGACCATTAACCATGCCGCCTTTTTCGGTCAGTGAGTTTTCTTTACCCATCTGCATGTATTCGCTGTGCAGATTGTTCAGGCTGGAGGCTACTTCAACACCCTTGGCGTTATACCAGGGTCCAAAACCAATACGCTCTCTGGCATTAACTCTGGGGGAATTGGCGGTCTCGTGTGCGCTTAAATAGGCGCGCCAGGTTTTTCCGCGGGAGCCGGCTGCCGATGCAAGTGTTGCACAATGGGCATCGGCGCCTGCCAAACCACCAAGGTTCGCACCATCACCAGAACCTACACTGGTAATGAAAAAGCTCATAGCATTTTCCTGTGAGTTAACGGCGGTGAAGGTGGCTGCGGCGCTTACCAGTACGGCTGTGCCTAGTAGTAATTTTGTTTTCATCGATCGACTCCTGAAATTTTTATTGTGTCACTGTTTAGTGTATCTAATCTTGAGCTTAAATATCCTGCCTGAAAAACCAGGGGCTGCTGATAATACACAGTCCCTCGGCTTGTGTTAGTGCGCTCGTCCCTGTTCTGGTCCAGCGCCGGGCAGTGCCATGGCGGTGAGGGTGCTGCCAGTTTGCAGAATTATATATTGATGACCTTCATGTACCCATGAACTCATGCCGTAGCGGCTGGCCGTCGGTACTTCGACTCGACCCACTTCTTCGCCCGTTGCCTTGTCGATAGCAAATAGCTGCGGAGTGCCGTCGCCGGTGACATCGGAATAGATGAGCAGGTTGGCGGTGGCCACCATAGCCACCGCATTACCGGTTCCGGTATTGCCAATATCCACGCCCTGAAGCTCGGGCAGATTGGCTATTCTGTCCGGTGTTTCACCGGTAGGAATCATCCAAAGGTGCTCGCCGGTATTCATGTCGATCGCGGTGATGCGGCTATAGGGTGGCTTCCATAAGGGAATACCCAACGGGTGCCTTGGTGTTGGCCCGCCTCTGCCAGCGGCATAGCGGGACAGGGTAACGCCGGTAGGGGCGTCATAGTAGGTATCCGCTTCCTCGCCAGTCACCAGTGGTCTGGAGCTACAGCCAGAGCGGGAAGTCACGTACAGAATGCCGGTGACGGGATCCGCCACCGAAGGATGGGTGATATTAACCGCGCCCGATGGACAAATCATGGAGGCAACCTTGCCCAGTGGATTATCCCTGTGCAGCGGTGGATTAAATACCGGTCCCAGTTGAAAGTCAGCCACGGCGGCAATCGCCTGGGCTCTGATCTCCGGGGTGAAATCCACCAGAGTGTCAACGCTCAGGCCCTGCATATCAAACGGGGCCGGCTTGGTAGGAATCGGTTGTGTGGTCGCCAGTTTTTCACCGGGCACGATAGAGGCTGGTACCGGCACTTCTTCAATCGGCCAAATCGGCTCGCCGGTTTTTCGATTGAAAGTATACACCATGCCTTGTTTTGTAGGCTGGGCCACGATTGGGGTCAGGCCTTGATCCGTCATTACATCCAGTAGAATCGGCGCCGTCGGGGTATCAAAATTCCAGATGTCATGATGCACCATCTGGAAATGCCAGGCGCGCTCGCCGGTTTTCACATCCAGCGCGATCAGGCTGGTGCCGTAGAGATTGTCACCTGGATGATGTCCGCCGTAGTAGTCGATGGTGACGCCATTAGTTGGAATGTAGACCAGTCCTAATTCCTTGTCGGCGGAAATCGGTGCCCAGGAAGAGATATCGCCCGTGGTCTTCCAGGCGTCATTTTCCCAGGTTTCATGGCCGTACTCACATGGCTGTGGAAGCACATTGAACTTCCACAGGAATTCGCCGGTTTTGGCATCATAGCCCAATATATCGCCCGGCACATTTTCGATGCGTGACTGGTTGTAGCCTTGCTCGGCCGAGTTGCCTACAACTACTACGCCGTTAACCACGATAGGTGGTGAGGAAGAAGTAATATAGCCCCGTTCCAGTGGCAGGCCCTTATAGGGATCATAGGGGTGGCCCAGATCGGCGAGCAAATCCACCACGCCGGTATCCGGGAAACCCTCGATGGGAACTGGCTTGCCAAAGCCTTCCAGTGGCGCACCGGTTTCGGCGTCCAGTGCGGTGAGGAAAAAGCCGGGAGAGATGATATAGATGATATCTTTGCCATCGACCTGACCGTAACCCACGCCCTTGCCGTAGTCGGCACGCATGGAGTACTGATAACGCTCAGTAGTTGGCTCGCGGTAGGACCAGATGGTTTCGCCTGATTTGGGGTCGATTGCTATTACGTGTCGCCGTGCGCCGGCAACCGTAAACAGGCGTCCGTTGATGTAGCTTGGGGTAGAGCGTCCACTCTGGGCCTGAAAGCTGGAGCCATCCCATTCCCAGGCGACTTCCAACTGGCTGAAATTCTCCGCCGTAATCTGCTCGGCGGGCGAGTAGCGGGTATGGGCGAAATCATTTCCCAGGGTGGTCCACTCAACCGTGTCCTGAGCCAATGCAGCGGGTGCGACAAAGGCCGCGAGCAGCAGCGCACTGACAAGGGCAGTTTTGGGCGCAGGGAATTGATGAAACAGGGGACGAAGAAACTGATAAATTCTTATCATTGTTGATAACCTCATTTGGAAGGGCACTGCGTTGTAATTCAATGGACTCATTATAAAGACTTTGCGTGCAATGAGACTTGTTCCGAGAGTAACGCAGCTGCTGCTTTTTGTCATCCCGCATTAGTGAGCGACAGGCCGCGCGCTGTTAGGGTCTATAATTTTGACCGTGGAATACAGGGATTGTTGCAGGCGGTGCAGTGATAGCCTTGGTTAAAGTTTACTGTGACGCTGCGAGCGCACCGTCTTCGGTAGAGTGTTGGGTAATTGCTTACTTGTAGCCTGGTTTGCTGGCGACAGGGGATATTCGATAGCCTTTTCCGACACATAAACACGGCTTGTTTTTATCGCTTTAATCCGAAGCGCCGAAAGGGCGGCCAATCGAGAGTCGGCCCTATAGCTGGCAAAAGAGGCTTGATCCGGAAATTGCAGAACGTGGACCTCGTCAACGTCTTTTGCATCAACACTGGAATCAGCCAAGCTCGGCCGAAATGCCGAAACA
>JABMOK010000077.1 GCA_013204155.1 Pseudohongiella sp.
CGTATGGCTAGTGAACGCATCGGATTTTATTCGATGATCTAAGGAACTCATTTTGTGATTAATCCTCCTGATTCTTCGAAGCATGACCACTTGAAGCAGCCTGCAATTTATTCATCAAGTTGGTCAACTCTTTGAATACCGCATTATTCACCAGCGGCTGCAGTGCAGGATCTTCACGAATGTCTTCCAGATAACTGGCCCGCCGGTTGAGCGCTTCGGCGAGAAAACGCAGCGCTTCATCAAACTGTTCCATGGCGGTATACGCACAGGCCAATTGATAAAAGGCATAGCTATTGTCGGGGTCAATTTTGAGTGCTTGGTGACACAAATTAGCGGCCCACTGCGGCTCATTTAACTCTAGTACTGCATCGGCTTTATATGTCAGCGCCTCGCAATCTTCATGTCGAAGCTCCAAAATTTCGTCATAGATACTAATTTTATTAGCAGGAAACGAGTCTTGTTGTGCGCGCAACCAAAGTGATTGAATTTCCTGTGTTCCCTCGATCTCTTCTCGATTTTCTTCAATATGCTGGGTTTTTTGTTGCAATTGATTTTCGATCATGGCTAAACGTTTTTCATATTCATCGATCAATTTGGAGATGTTTTCGTCCACGAGGGAATGAGCGCGCTCCTTAATATCCCTCATTGATGTCCAGCCGACCAACACTAATACGGACGTTGCCGCCGCAATCATGTAGAAAAAATAGGTCACTGTATCCGTAGCATAGCTGACCGCGCGATCGACCGATCGATGCTCCCGGTCAACAATCTGCTGGATCATCTCTTGTTTCGTTTGCGCTTGATCGATACGAAGCTGCTTGAGCTCATCCAGCACATAGCGCTCGACAAATGGCGAGTACAGAGGGCTTTCTAATAACGCAACTGCGCTCTGTGCTTTTTCTTCATCCTCGTTTTGAGCAAATGAAGGCGCAGATAAAACGCAAGAGAGCAAAATAGCCATTGTTAAGAGGCGAGACATATAGCCCTCCCATGGTCGTGCACCTCAACTAATGCTGCATGCAGACTCTTGATCGTTACATCGTAATCCGACTCACTGACGATAAACTGCATCTCAACTTGACGCATCGATTGATGCACCGCCAGCACACAGATATTATTGTTGGCAACGGCCTGCACCGCTTTAGCCTAAATACCGGGTATCTGCATATCACTACCAATGGCAGACACGATAGCCACCTTTTGCTGATTGAGTTCTGCTTCTGGAAAGCGCTCTGCAATGGCAGCCTTAATGCGTTTTACTGTTTTTAAGTTAGTGGCTAAAAAATGCGTTAACGTATTGGCGTTAATGTCTTTGGAAATAATATGGGCTTTGAAGCGCTTGATGATCGCCAGCACATCGGCATCATAGTCATGAAAGCTACCGGCCATATCCTGGTCAAATAGCTCCAGTGCATAGACGCCTTTACAGCCAGCAATAATTTCCACGCAAGGAGAACTACTCACATAGTCACCGGTGATCAGTGTTCCTGTATGCTCTGGCTCAAAGGTGTTTTTAACACGTAGAGGAATATTGTTTTTTCTCAAGCCTTTGGCTGCTTTGGGGTGAATGGCTTCCATCCCGAGGTTGGCGAGCTGATCCGCGACGTCGTAGTTGGTTCTGCCAATGGGCACCGCATTTTTTTCACCGACCAGACGCGGGTCTGCACTGCTGAGGTGAAATTCTTTATGAATAATGGCTTCCTTGGCTTGTGTTAAGACCGCCAAACGACTGAATGTCATCTCGCTATAACCACGATCGAACGAAGTCATCAAGCCGACATCGCTATGGGCGTAACCGGTAACAATAGGAAGCTGCTTGTTGAGATCAAGCTTGGCAAAGGCTTCTCGAATGCGTTCATCCAGTGATATATGCTTACTGGTACGCCACCCTGTCAGGTCTACAAAGCAAGCATTAACACCATCTCGTTGCAACAGCTTAGCTGTGTTCCACGCACTATGAGCTTCACCGATGCTAGCCAGCATCTCTCTGACCGTTCCCAAGTGAGCCTCCAGCGCAAAGTGCCCATGTTGACAAAGGCTCTGCAAATTCAACAAACATTGCCTGGCGACCTCCATCCGTTCATCCAGAAAACTGTTCGCCTGCTGAAGTAGTTCACCATCGCCAAACAAACGCTGATTAATATTGCGTAACTCGACCGTCAGCGCTGCAAACTTCTCTGACCAGCTATGATCCTCCATACCACTGGCAAACAAACCATAAACACCGAGCTGACCGCTTTTTTTATGCTCCAATAGCTGATCCGTAATACCACCATAAGCCGAAACTACGAACACACGCTGGTAGAGATCTTTTTCTCCACCCCTAATGATAATGTTGTCTCGAACCGACGAGTAATCAATCATCGATGTACCGCCAATTTTTTCAATCGTATGCATCATTTTCCGTTAGTCCTGTATCTAATCTTTGCTGCTCTCGGCACAAGCTATACACAAACGGGTCCTAAGAACGGCTTTTAGCCGGCCAATGGGAATATCGCAGGCGCATCGAACACACACCCCGGCATCATCGGTCTGCATCCATGACAAACTCTTTGTTAGCTGTGCAAGCTCCAGTTTGTGTGCTGACAGAATTTTTTCGTCAACGGATGTATTGATCGTCAAATCGAGAGAGGCAGCGGCATCACCCGCCTGGCTTCGCCTCCTATCGGATATGGAGAGGCTATCAGATAATGTACTTTTCAATAAACTGATACGCTTTTCTATTAGCGCGACAAGCTGAATGTGATCGGCTTCAAGCATTTAATTTTTCCCCATGTGATCGCGGGACGAGATGAATGCTTTCTCTCGAACAAATATATTCCGGTCTAGGTGCTTGAGCGCAAAATGGATTGACTACCTTATTGCTTAACGCGTTATAAACGAAAAAAACATTAGATCTTGGAAACGGCGTAATATTTCCGTTAGAACCGTGCATGACATTGCAGTCAAACACAATAACACTGCCGGGCTTCCCTATGGCTGACACAATACCACCCTGAGCGGCTAAGGTTTTCAGACAGGCATCAGAAGGCACTCCGTGCTCTTGCTTTTTTAGCGAGGCGAGGTAGTGCTTCTCCGGCGTTTCTCCCACACACACAACATACTTTTTATGTGATCCGGGAATCAGCATCAAGGAGCCGTTGCAGTCGAAATTTTCCGTTAAGGTGATCGACATACTGAGGGCGCGCATGCGAGGCATCCCATCTTCTACATGCCAGGTCTCAAAATCAGAATGCCAATAAAATTCCTTCCCCCTGAATCCCGGTTTATAGTTCAGTCGGGACTGATGGATATAAACTTCATCGTCGAGTAGATATCGCGCAAGGTCAGCCAGGCGCTCGTCGACTGCAAGCGCCTTAAAAAGCGGATTGCTTTCATGCACACGGAAGATTGAACGCAGATCATTACTGTTCGGTTCGTTAACGACCTCATCAAATTTCTGAATCTTCGAGTCAGTTCTGAGGCATTCAAGCTCCTGTTGGAACGTAGCTACCTCATCGGGGCTAAACACGCCATCCAGCACAACAAACCCCTGCTCGTTATAGGTATCGATAAGGGACCGATCAAGCGGAGAGGGTTGTTCTTTAGAGGCATAAACAATGGGATCCTGCCTATCAATTAGTTTGGCATTATTTTCATTTCTTGATGCGTATACATCAACTTCGCTTGCGACCAAGTCATCCAGGGCCGGCTCAAATATCAATTCACTCATAATGTTAATCTTTACTCCTTGATGGCTTCCGCCTCCAAGGCATAAGCACCTTCGATGTTATGTACCTCTTTTCCGTTGAGCGGTGGATTAAAAGTACAGGCCAAGGTCATTTCTTCAAAAGCGCGCAAACTGTGCTTGTCGTGTTTGTTAAGGATATAAATAGTCCCTGGTTCTATAGGATATTTCTTCCCGTCAGCTAACGTTTCCACTTCACCTTCCCCCGACATGCAGTACACCGACTCAAGATGATTTTGGTAATGCATCTGAAAGTCAGCCCCTTTGTAGATGGTGGTGATATGAAAGGAAAATCCCATCTGATCGTCTTTCAACAAGAGCCGTGTACTTTCCCAGTTACCGTCCGGGGAAACGATTCTTCGATTGGATTGCTTGGCATCTGATAAATTTCTTACGATCATAAAACAGCCTAATTTCTCAAGTTTTTAGTTCAACAAGTATTGTTTGCTTATTTCTCCATGGTGACTAAGCCCTGGATTTAGGCGGCATCGAAATACACTTTCTCTTCGGGGATTCCGTCTGCTTTTGCACATACTTCCCGAATGGCGGTTTCAACGATATCAATGCCTTTTTTTAGATTGTCGTCACTAATGATTAATGGACAGAGAAACTTTACGACTTGATCGTCGGCACCACTGGTTTCAATGATGAGCCCTTTTTTAAAGGCGTTACTGGTAATTTTCCCTGCGATATCTCCATTGACACAATTAATACCTTGAAACATGCCGCGCCCTTTGGCGGTAAAGTTGCCTTCACCGTATTGGCTAACAATGCTTTCAAGTCGCTCAGAGACATACCGACCTTTTCGTTTTACTTCATCGGAGAACTGGTTGTCAGACCAGTAATTGTCGATGGCGGCTTTGGCAGTCACAAAAGCCAAATTGTTGCCTCGGAAAGTTCCGTTATGCTCGCCTGGTTTCCATTGATCCAGCTCCGGCTTCATTAGCACCACAGAAAAAGGCAGGCCGTAGCCACCTAGGGATTTGGATAGGGTAATAATGTCCGGCTCAATGCCCGCTTCTTCAAAACTGAAATAATCACCGGTGCGTCCGCAACCAGCCTGGATGTCATCCACAATGAGTAATAAACCGTGTTTTCTACATATAGCTTGCAGATTTTGCAGCCATTCAACACTGGCAACATTAATACCGCCTTCCCCCTGAACGGTTTCCACAATCACGGCAGCGGGCGAGTTGATACCGCTACTGGAGTCAGACAACACCTTATCCAGATATTCGGTGGTATCTATGTTCTCACCCAAATAGCCGTCATAGGGCATACGGTGCGTACCGACCAAGCCTACACCCGCCGCATCTCGATGATGAGAATTTCCTGTTGCCGCCAATGAGCCCAAACTCACCCCATGAAAGCCATTGGTAAAGGTGACGATGTTTTGCTGGCCAGTCACATTGCGCGCGAGTTTCATCGCCGCCTCTACCGCATTGGTCCCCGTAGGCCCGGTGAACTGCACCACATACTCCATGTTACGAGGCTTTAATATTTTTTCATTAAACGTCTGTAAGAATTCGCCTTTCGCCTTAGTGTGCAGATCCAAACCATGTGTGATGCCATCGTTTTGGATGTAATCGAGTAATACTTCTTTAAACAGCGGGTTGTTATGACCGTAATTCAGGGTTCCGGCTCCGGCCAGAAAATCCAAATACTGATTACCGTCTTCGTCCCACATAAACTCGCCTTTGGCGCGATTAAAAATGCGAGGAAATGCGCGGGCATAACTCTGTACTTCGGATTCAATTTCATCAAATATTTTCATGCAGTTTCTCTTACTTGTAGTTAGCTAGGTGGATTGAAAGGCCCAATACGTACAAGCGCTTCAGTGTCGTGTTGCCCAGCAAAATGGACATTTTTATCCATCCATTCTGCTGATTGGAAGTCTGCTGACAGCGCCTTCGCCAAGCTTCTAAACAAAGCCCAGGATGCCTGGTTGTCCTGGGTTATTGTGGTCTCCAAATAAGCAATATCTGCGCAATGGGGGCGAGCAAGAATGTGAGTCAACATGCGGGATGCCAGCCCGCGCCCTCTGGCCTGCTCGGCGACGGCTACCTGCCAGACAAACAAGGTGTCCTGACGCTCCGGTATGACATGTCCGGAGATAAACCCAACCATTTCTCCATTCATGTGGGCGGCGACCGAGGTATTGGCAAAGTGGCTGCACTGAAGGAGGTTGCAGTAGCTGGAATTGGTATCCAGCGGGGGGCAAGTCTCAATCAACTGAAACACAGACATACCGTCCTCAAGCGCTGGTAATCTAAGTTCAATACTTTCTAAACCTGGCAAAAAACCTCCATACATGATGTTATTTATTAGTATTCTAAATAAATTATAGGGGATGAGATGCCCTGATAACCCAATATATATGCCTTAACTAGTATTATATGTAAAAAGGTAGGGTATATTCATAGAATACAAAGCATTGTACACTAAACAAAAATTAAATTCAGCCCAAACACGAAGCGCATATTGGCCGACAAGCAATGGATCAACTTCAAGGTGGGATCAGAAACGTATAGGCATTGTGCCGACATGAGCAAAGAAATCGCGTCACCGGCACCTGTGTCTGGATCACCCAGCGGCACAGAAAGCAGTCTCAATGTGCGGGGAATCGTGTCACCATCCTGTCGGGACGCGCTTTATTTGAGCGCGACGAAGCTAAAAGCACCGAGGAGGAAAGGGCAATTATTCTTGAGCCAGGCGCTAATCAGTTTGGTGCCAGCGTCGATTCTGTGGCTAACATCATCACCTTTCAGCTCGGTAATGTGGAATTGCCGGGCCAGAGGAATCAGCGCCAGCTCACTAAAGGGGGCGCTTCAGCTAGATGGTCAGCTGTATATCCCCAACGACTTTTTGAACTATCGAGACAGCATCAATGAAAACAAGTGATTCCCTTAGCACTCGAAATAGTTCGCTATATAATGCACCTACAGAATCTATATACAGAGAAGCGCACTTGAACAGTATCGAAGAAGTATTAGTAGCACTGCGTCGTGTTATCAGAGCCACAGACCTCCACTCCAAACATCTGGCGAAGACGACGGGACTAACTACTCCTCAAATTTTGCTATTGCAAACCATTCGAAATAAAGGCGAAGTTACCATCGGCGAGATCGCCAATGAAATGAGCCTTAGCCAGGCAACGGTGACCAGCATTTTAGATCGGCTCGAAAAACGGGGGCTGGCATACCGTGAGCGCTCCAAGGAAGACAAGCGCAAGGTCCATGCACATCTCACAGATCAGGCTACCGAAACCTTAAAGCAAGCCCCTATCCCGTTGCAGGAGCACTTTACGCGGCAGTTTGGTGACCTACAAGAATGGGAGCAGACCATGATCATTTCGTCTCTGCAGAGGGTTGCCCAAATGATGGATGCTCAACATATCGACGCCTCGCCGGTATTGGATATTGGCATCCTGGATCGCCAGGACACGACTATCGATAAGCTTGATGCCTTTCAAGAGACGTCTGAAAAAAAGTAAAGGCTTTTCGTCCTTATGCGCTTAAACTCATCCTAAGATGAGTACAGGAAAGATTAAAGTTCTCTCCTGAACAGTTTACATCCTGCCTCAAATCCATTGTTAACAGGCTTACTTTTAACAACTTCGAGCCGCAGAGGACTAACCCGGGCTGAGCGGCGCTTGTTAGACTTGAAATAAACCAGGGAATTGAAATTACTATGTGGAAAAAAGTGTGGGCCAATAAAATGATAGCGATCACGGTAATCATGACTGTCACTATCGTCCCCATACTTCTTTTGCTTTGGTGGTTTATGTCGACTCTGTAAAATGCAGAGACGCCATCAAAGAGTAGGAGCCTGCTCATTCGATGAATTCATTGATCGCCAGCCTGGCGCTAGCGACCAACTTCAGGTTGAAATATTTTGCCGTACAAAAACGGGGTCCGTTCCTGTTCTCCCTGATTGCAGCATAGTGGGTTCTTCATCCGACGAATTTATCGCCCTCTACGTATCTGAGACGGTTGTTGGTTTCCTGAAAAGCCAACATTTCCATGCAAATGTCATTGTACTCTTCAGCGGTAAGTAACTCGGGACACTCTTTCATATTCAAGGTAAACCGTACATCATTGCGGGCTGATAAAAAATGTAAATCCTTTTTCTTCGGCAACAGTAATCCTTCCTTTTCGGCACGCTCATATAGCGGTGTGCCGCGCAATGGGTAGTAAGGAACGAAGAAGAAATATTCTGGCGCGATAAGTCTATTCAACTTTAGGGTTTCACGCATATTGTCCGCAGTTTCCAGAGGCATCCCGACAATGTTGAACGTCAATCGATGGATGCCGGCATTCTTGCAATTCGCTGCGGCATCAATGATTTGTTGATTTTTCATCTTGCGGCCCAGCATCTCCGATCGAAACTTTTCGTCTCCGCTCTCAAGCCCAAACCACATGGTATGGCAGCCAGCTTCAGCGGCTGTCTTACAAAACTCCTCGTTCATTACCTCAACTCTGGAATTGATGGAAAATGGCAGGCGGATCTTTTCCTTATAAATTTCGAGAAAGGCCCTGACAAACTTTAGATTGGATAAGAATAGCTCATCCCAGAACTCAAAATACTCTACGTTGTATTTATCCCGGAGTTTTACTAACTCGTTCACCATCTCCTCGGGATCATATTTACGCAGAAAGGTTTTTTTCGTTTTCCAGCCATCAAGAATCGGTGTGTTGCAGCAATAGGTACAGCGGTAAGGGCAACCACGACCGGTCATCACCGGGAATACCAGTTTTCCTGTCGGTCCGAAAATTGAGGTATTTACATCTTCGAAACTGCCATTTTTTGCGTAGATGTCATAATCTGGAAATGGTAGCGCGCTCAGGTCGCCAATCTGGTGAGGCTCGGTCTGGTAAACCGTCTCGTCATCAAGTTTTTCCCACATGCCATCTACGGGGCCCTCCTTACTGCCTCGCAAAAAATTCACGATATTGCCCATAGCGTATTCACCGTCGCCCACACAGATGAAATCAACATTGGGATTATCAATTGTTTGCTGCTGGGACAACATCGCCTGGTAGCCACCTACCAGAATAGGAAGATCCGGCATTTCTGTCTTTAGTGCTGTAAAATAAGGCTCCAAAGCGAACCAATGAGGACTCATGATCGAAAACGCGATCAGGTCTGCATCCAGTTCTTTGATAGTTTTTGCGTAATTTTCCGGCGAATAATATTCCTCATCACGAAGAATCAGCACCGGTTCCAGAATTACCTCCACCCAGGGAAAGTCTCGTTTCAAATAGGCCGACATGCTGGAGATGGGTATGGACACTTCGTTTCCGTCCGGCGAGAAAAAACTGAAAACAACCCTGAGCTTTTCTCTCTGACATTTCCCGAACCAACGAGATTTTTCCTGTGGGTATGGAGGTAGCTCATTACTAACAGCAATTATGTCGACCTTTGAATTCATAATGAATTGCCTTTTATATCCAGACGAATAGTAGGGGAATTACGTGTACAGTTTATCCGATTCTCAGAAAATTTATAATAACTGCAAGCAAGATTCGCATGCTTATTCACCGAATTCCTCGAAGTCTACCGATTCAAGCTCAATCAATCACCGAGATGGTGAGGATATTTACCTAAAGGTGGAAGCAGATGTCAGCTACGAGGCGATTCGGCTTTGGCGTAACAAGTTTGAATCGAAACAGGCTCCGACATTCAGAAGAAGGCATTAAGGATAGGGTAATGCTTTCTCGTTGATGACGTGTTGCTGAAGCTTCAGGGAAGGGGGTATATCGCAGGGTACACAGGGGACTCACAACAATCGAAGTACAATTTGGCCGCTTTATGCATACCGGGTTTGATGCCCGGGGTTCAAGAACTTCCATTTGGTTCTACAGATAGTTGTTTAAGCGGCGCGAGTTTGGGTATTCGATGGCGCCATTGGCCGCCAGCTTACGCTATTCGAGGGCGTCGATCTTGCACACCAATACAAATAGGCAAGCCACTACCGGCCACAGAGAACCAATCCAGCAACTTAAACCTTATTTTCCCTTGGCCGCCTTGCGCTTGACCGCGGCTTTTTTAGCCCGGCTGGCTCTGGCAACGGCTTCGGCTTTTAATTTCTTTTCCCAATCTTTTTCAAACTGCAGCAACAGCTTGGCGCGAGCGGCCAACTTCCGATCGAAAGGCTTTGCCGCATGTAATTTACTTTCGGCGGTAAGCATAATATTTTTTGCTTCCTGCAAAGACTTGCCCAACAACAAACTGGCCGCTCTGGTTTTTTTCAATTGATCTGCAGCAGTTCTCGAACTGGTCTTGCCGGCGTGCACGGCCGCCTTGGCCGCCTTGGCTTTGGTTTTAGTGAATTGGGCTTGAACCGCTTTCATTTTCTTGCGCGCGCTGGACAGCTCTTTCTGATGCGAGGCAACATAGTTATCGCGCGCCTTGCTGATCTTGCCCTGGATTGAGTGGAACTGTTCTTCCAGTTCTTCAACCATATGTTTAGCCGCATTTTTTGTCGCCGTAGCGCTATTTTTACTTGCCGGATTAGTTGCTGTTGCCATGATATTTTCCTCTGTCGTGGAGGCGAATCGCGCCGAATTAAATTATCCAAGCTGCTTGTGCTTACTGTAAAAACTACCCTTCCTGCTCCATTTCCTTGCTGTATTCACCCTTCATTGCGCAATGATTCAAGCGCGCTCTCTTCAGCAATGCCTGCTGCGCCGCCGTCTCATTTTCTGACTTCCCTTGCCAGGCCATTAAGGCGGGTTGCTGCAATGCACGGCCATAGGAAATTGTTAAAAGCCAACTCGCACGAGCGGGCAGTTGATTAATCCCATTCAAATTCTCGGTAGCCTCTTCGGGACCCTGACCACCGGAGAGAAAGTTGATGCTGGGCACCGAGGCAGGAACCGTGCGCTGGAGGACCTTGAGTGTCGCGGCCGCCACTTCCTCGGGTCTGGCCCGACGACAGTCTTTGCCGGGCATCACCATATTTGGTTTTAGAATCATCAGTTCTGGAATTACATGGTGGCGATGCAACGCAGCAAAAACGGCTTGCTGAACCTTTTCAGTAACTTCCGCATGTCTGTCGATATCGTGTGTACCGTCCATTAGAACCTCGGGCTCGACGATTGGCACCAGTCCTTCAGACTGACATACAGCGGCGTAGCGCGCCAATACTTCAGCATTCGCCTCTATGCCATGAGTCGAAGGTGCACCATTTTCCAGCGAATACACTTCTCGCCATTTGGCGAAGCGTGTGCCCTGCCGCTTATAGCCTTGTAGTCGTTCTGCCAGCCCATCCAGACCAAAGGTAATTAGATCACCGGGGGAAAGCGCGAGCGGCCCCTTACCCTTGTCTACTTTTATGCCGGGGACGATGCCCTGTTGTCGCAATGCTTCTACTATTGAATCCCCGCTATCTGTAGCCTGACCAAGGGTTTCCTCGAAAAGAATTATGCCGCTTATGTAGTCGCCCAAACCCGGGGTAGTTGCCATTAGACTGCGCCAGCAGCGACGAGTCTCTTCGGTAGATTCTACATTGATCTGCTGGAAACGTTTTTCGATGGTACCCGCACTTTCATCCGCCGCCAGAACACCACGACCGTCTTGCACCATGTCGCGGATACTTGCCTCTAGCTCACTGAGATATTGCATTTTTTGTACCTGGCATAGTGTTCATTGCCTTTATAGCTTCACTCGTCTAAGTCTAAGGGAGTTGGTGATCACAGAAACCGAGCTAAAGCTCATTGCCGCCGCCGCGATCATCGGTGATAGCAGCATGCCAAAGTCCGGGTATAGAATTCCTGCGGCGATTGGAATGCCCGCGGCATTATAGAAAAAAGCAAAGAACAGATTCTGCCGAATATTGCGCATGGTCGCCTGACTCAAGCGTCTCGCGCGAACGATGCCGCGCAAATCTCCCTTCACCAGAGTGACTGCTGCACTTTCCATCGCCACATCTGTGCCCGTGCCCATAGCTATGCCAACATGGGCCTGTGCCAGTGCCGGGGCGTCGTTAATACCATCACCGGCCATGGCAACGATATGCCCCTGTGCTTGCAGTTGCTTAATGATTTCGGCTTTTTGATCGGGTAAAACTTCAGCCTGCACCTGATCGATATTAAGTTTGCTGGCGACGGCATTTGCCGTGGCGCGGCTATCGCCGGTGAGCATGACTATTTTTATCCCCGCCCCATGTAAATCACGAATGGCTTCCGGGGTTGACTCCTTGATTGGATCGGCCACACCAATCAAGCCCGCGGCCTTGCCATCGATAGCAATTAACATCACGATCATGCCATCGGCTCTTTGTTGATCCGCCTGTTCTGATAAGGCTTGGGTATCGATTCCCTGGCTCTGCAACAGTTTACTATTGCCTAGGGCCACTCGCTGGCCATCGACTTCGCCGGTGACGCCCTGGCCGGTTACCGACTGGAAGTTACTGGCCTTCATTAACTCGAGGCCTTTGTCCTGTGCACCCAACACGATAGCCTCCGCCAGGGGATGTTCGCTGGCGCGCTCGAGACTGGCGGCCAGACTCAATACTTTTTCCTCAGTGAAGCCTGGCTCTGCCTGCACGGCTACCAGTTTTGGCCTGCCCTCGGTCAGGGTTCCGGTCTTATCCACTACCAGGATGTCGACTTTTTCCATGATCTCAAGCGCTTCAGCGTTCTTGATGAGTACCCCAGCCAAAGCGCCGCGCCCGGTTCCCACCATGATAGAAATCGGTGTCGCTAATCCCAGCGCGCAGGGGCAGGCGATAATAAGCACGGCAACCGCATTGACAACCGCATAGGCCAGACGCGGTTCTGGGCCCCATATCCACCAACAGAAAAAGGAAATCACGGCACAGGCAACTACAGCTGGAACAAAATAGGCAGCCACCAAGTCGGCCAGTTTCTGAATCGGTGCGCGCGAACGTTGTGCTTCGGCAACCATATTGATGATTTGCGCGAGCAAGGAATCGGAGCCGACTTTTTCTACCCGCATTAATAAACCGCCGGTTCCATTAACGGTAGCACCGATCAATTTTTCACCGGCCAGCTTTGCCACCGGAATGGGCTCGCCGGTAACCATGGATTCATCCACATTGCTTTCGCCTTCGATGACCGATCCATCTACCGGGATCTTCTCGCCGGGTCGAACGCGCAAGATGTCACCCGGTTGCACCTGATCCAGCGGGATGTCTTCTTCTTTGCCATCGCTACGTACAATGCGCGCCGAGCTTGGCGCCAGCCCAAGCAGCATCTGAATAGCCGCATTGGTTCGGGAGCGGGCGCGGAGTTCAAGCACCTGCCCCAGCAGCACCAGCGCGATGATTACCGCCGCCGCCTCAAAGTAGACATCTACCACGCCTTCGATTTGCATAACAGGCGGGAAGATTTGCGGCAGCAGCAAAGCCACCACACTGTAAATCCACGCGACCGAGACGCCCAGCGCAATCAGGGTGAACATATTGAGATTCCAGGATACGAGGGATTGCCAGCCACGGACAAAGAACGGCCAGCCTCCCCACAACACCACCGGTGTTGCCAGCACAAATTCCAACCATTGAACCGCGTGCATTGAAAGCCCACTGGGCAACCATGCCGGCATCATATCCGCTGTCATGGCCAGCACGAACACCGGAAAAGCCAATACCGAACTAATCCAGAAGCGACGACTCATGTCGATGAGTTCT
The DNA here is from genome assembly GCA_013204155.1 of Pseudohongiella sp. GTDB lineage: Bacteria > Pseudomonadota > Gammaproteobacteria > Pseudomonadales > Pseudohongiellaceae > UBA9145. The sequence continues at coordinate 13,380 of JABMOK010000077.1, forward strand.
TCGTTTTCCTCCTCGACCAGCACTGTTGTCGCCTCTAGTGCCATACCGCACTTGGGGCAATTACCGGGATGATCCTGCACGACTTCGGGATGCATGGGACAGGTGTATTCGGTTTTCGACGTCGCTACAGGCAAGCCCATTGATTCCAATGCCATACCACACTTGGGGCAGCTGCCTGGTCCCTGCTGTTGAATTTCCAGGTGCATCGGGCAGGTGTAGATACTTGACTTGTCCTGGCCTTGATCGGCCGGCAGGTTTTTTTTGTTCAAATAGTGCTCGGGCTGCTGTCTGAATTTTTCCAGACAGCCAGCACAACAAAAGTAATAATGCTTATCGACATAGTCGTAGCTGTGTTCGGCATTACTCGAAACCACCATACCGCAAACAGGATCATGGTGCTGCGGGCTTTCTGTCTCTGGCTTGACCGTCATAGCGCAATCCTTTTAGTGAATGGTGTCGGCTGTTCTCTAAACCCATTAAAAATTGGCACAGATCCTGGCGTCAACGCCAGAAACGAAATCCAGCAACCCATCTTGTCTCCCGCCTATTGAGCCCAAATCCGATTCTGGCGAAATCGGCCGTCTCGCCAAATTTCGCTTCCCGCTCAATACCCAGATAAGGGGCGAACTGGCGATTAATCTGATACTGCAAGCGCAGACCTAAAATACTATTGGATAGTCCACTACCAATACTTTTCTCTTTATCCGCCTTGCCATAGACATTGAAGTCGATACGCGGTTTTAGCGTCAACTTTTGGTTCAGGCGTGCTTCATATTCAGCCTCGAAGCTGAACGCTGTTCTTCCCTTTTCTCCGGCAAAAACCGTGGCATGAACATCAAACCAATAGGGAGCCAAACCCTGAACGCCCGCCGCCAACCAGCTTCGTGCGGGGCCATTGCCATTATCAATACGCACTCCAAATTGTGCGTCCCAGAACTTTGTTGCCGCGTAGGACCAAAGCAGTTCCGATTTACTCTCTCCCAGCGAACTTCCTTCTAATTCACCTTCTGTTTTTAGCACAAAATGATTATAGGTTTCACCATACCAGACCTGAACATCGAAGCGGGTAGCATCGCTACGCTGCTTATCCAGTTGTTCGAATCGATTAAATAGCAATCGGCTAAAACTCTGCTCATCAGCCAGGCTTGCTTGCTCTGAGACTGGCAAGGCATAGGGGCCTCGCTCACGCTCATAGCCGTTGGAATACTCATGCGGACTCCGACTGGCGGTTGCCACTTGCCCCGTTTCCATGTTCATGTTCATGTTTTCATGATCCATGTTCTCGTGATCCATGACTTGCGGGCTTTCGGCGTCTTCGTCTGCTACCGGCTCAGGGATGACATGCTGAGTATGATCGGCGTGCGCATCCGTGTCCTGCGCCAGAGTAGCCGGAATAAAGCAGAACAATCCAAAAACCATACTCAGCAAGATTAAGCACTGTCGATTCAATGACGAACGCATTTTCATGTCACCACCACCTGACGGAACATGCCTGCATCCATATGAAACAGTAAGTGGCAATGGAATGCCCAACGTCCGAGCGCATCTGCGGTTACCAGAAAACTAAGCCGCTGAGCAGGCTGCACAAGAATCGTGTGCCGGCGAGCCATGAACTCGCCCTGATCGTTTTCCAATTCGCTCCACATACCGTGCAGATGCATAGGATGCATCATCATCGTGTCGTTGTGCACGATCACTCGCAGGCGCTCACCCTGGGTGAAATGAATAGGCGTAGATTGACCATATTCCAGGCCATCAATTGACCAGGAGTAGCGCTCCATATTACCGGTGAGGTGCAATTCGATTTCACGTTCTGGCCCACGAGAATCTAAAGGACCACCAACAGTTCGAAGATCGGCGAGCGTGAGTACACGCCGGCCATTGTTACGCAGTCCTACGCCAGGATCATCAAGATTTGTTCTGGGCGCATCAACTCGCATATCGGTGCTGGCCGCATATTCAGACGAGGCATGCCGCACTTGCTTCGAGGGTATGGCCAGCGCGTCGGCGTGCTGATTGTGCTCCATGACCATTGCGCCAGCGCCCATCCCCTCCATGGCCGAATGCTCCATTCCTCCCATCATGTCTACCATGCCAAGCCAATCGGGCTGACTTAATTCCGGCACAGCGGCGACCAAGCCGGGCTGGCTGCTGAGTGTTCCCCGTGCAAAACCGGTCCTCTCCATGGATTCAGCAAAAATGGTGTAAACATCCTCTCTCGGCTCAACAATAACGTCATAGGTCTCGCCGGATCCGAAGCGGAATTCGTCCACCGTGACCGGCTCAACATCGACACCGTCGGCTTGCACCACGGTCATCTGCAGATTCGGAATGCGCACATCATAAAAAGTGTTGCTTGCGGAATTTATAAACCGTAGCCGTATTCGCTCCCCTGGAGAAAAAAGCTTTGTATGGTTTCCGGCAGGTGTAGTGCCGTTCAAAAGAAAGGTTAGAGTATGGGCAGACAGATCCGAGAGATCCGTCGGATTCATGCGCATCTCGTTCCACATCCGGCGTTTCTCAAATGCCGCTTTGAGCCCCATGCTTTTCACATCTCGATACAGTTGCAGCAGAGTAGGTTGGTTGAAATTATAATAGTCGCTCGGGGTTTTCAGCTTTTCGAATATGCGCCAGGGATCTTCGTCAGACCAATCAGACAGCTGCATGACATAATCACGGTCGGCCTGAATGTGTTCGCCATCTCTTGGAGTAATGATTATTGCCCCATAGATACCGGTCATTTCCTGAAAGCCGGAATGGGAGTGATACCAATAGGTGCCGCTTTGTTGAATTTTGAATCGGTAGGTAAATGTTTCCCCCGGCGCTATTCCCTTAAAGCTGATGCCGGGAACACCGTCCATATCGAAAGGCAGAATCAAGCCATGCCAATGAATAGACGTTGATTCCTTAAGATGGTTAGTAATTCGGATGGTGACCGTATCACCTTCTCGCCAACGCAGGGTCGGTGCCGGAATAGAGCCATTAATGGTGGTAGCGATCCGGCTTTTGCCCGTGAAGTTTACCGCTGATTCGGCGATATTAAGTTCAAACTCGGTACCGGAGAGTTGTGGGGTGGAGGTTGACAATATCCCTTGCGCTGCCGCTAACCTCGACTGCACACCTAGCATCACTCCGCCCAGGGCTAAACCCTGAACAAAGCGTCGGCGAGGTAGTTTCGATTGATTATCTGCTGGCAGAAAATTGAGTTTCATGGTTTACAGCGCCCTGTTGCCAGCAATGAGAATCCTTGCTGCTCGCCTCTTCCAAAAAACAGGCTTATGAATAAAACTGATTGCAGAGCCAAACTTCACCGCCGCGGGCAATGTATCCAAGCGTAATTTACTTACGCTTATGACGACATCCCAAAGAGCGGTTATCGTGCCAGCATTGCCACCAGCAACTTTATCTGTGCATCATCGAGGCGCTGCGCGAAAGCCGGCATGATACCATTTCTACCGGCGGCGATCGAGGCCTTCACCGTTTTCAAATCACCTCCATAAAGCCAGATGTCGTCAATCAGACTTGGTGCGCCGAGCAAAATATTTCCACTGCCATCAGCCCCATGGCAGGCCACACAATTCTGATCGTAGACAAGCTTACCAGCATGAGACTCGGAAACACTGTCTCCTAACTGAATAATATAATCCGCTACCTGATTTATGTTCTCATCACCAAGAATTGCCTGCCAGGCAAGCATATTGGCATTGCGACCGCCACGAATGGTTTGTTCGATCTGCTCGGCGCTGGATCCCCACTGCCATTCCACGTCCACCAGATTAGGAAAGAGTGAGGCCTGGCCCCTGGCATCGGGGCCATGGCAGGCCGAACATTCGCGCTTGTAGATACGCTCGGCGGTCTGCATCAGGTCCAAATCATTCTGTATTCCTGCCAGACTGGTTGCGACTATTTCAGCTCTTGCCTCGGCGAAATTCTGTTCGAAGTTTTCATAACTATCGGCCACTCGAGAGCCCTGAGACCAATTCAACAAACCCGGATAAGAACCCAGACCCGGAAAAAGCATCAGGTAGATTAGGGAAAAAACCAGAGTAGACAGTAACATCCAGAACCACCACAGCGGCGGCGCGTTGGAACCCTCGCGCAAATCATTATCCCAAACCGGCTCGGATTCCGGATCAACTTTTTTGTTGGCATCGGCTGCGAAGTAGATGCTAATCGTTAACCACAGCAACGCGGCAAGCGACACCACCGTAAGAACGATAATCCAGCCACTCCAGAAACCTGTTGGCAAATCAGCCATGATGTTCCTCGTCCTCTAGTGGAATTCTCGAGATCTGTGCTATCTGCTCGTCATTGCCTCTATTACAAAACCAGATGCCTACTCCGACCATGAAGGCCTTCACCAGCATATCGCCCATAAAAATAAACATGGTCATTGTGATTGCTCCTCGCTGTAGCCGGTGCCAAGCATCTGTAGATAAGCGATGACAGTGTCGATCTCTTTTAACCCCGCTAGCTGAGCCGGCGCCGCTTCGATGTCTGCATCGCTATAAGGATGTCCAAGGAATCTCAAGCCCTTCATCTTGGCGCTAATATTTCCCGCCTGAGTCGCATCACGTCGCGCCAGCCAGGGGTAGGCTGGCATGATGCTTTCGCTAACAACAGCTCGTGGATCGATTAGATGGGCGCGATGCCAGGCATCGGAAAACTTGCCACCGACTCGGTGAAGGTCCGGGCCAGTGCGTTTCGATCCCCACAGGAAAGGTCGGTCATAGATAAATTCTTCCGCTCTCGAATAAGGTCCGTAACGCTCGATTTCGGCGATCAGTGGCCGTATTTGTTGCGAGTGACAAACACTACAGCCTTCTCTTATATAGATGTCACGACCTGTCAGTTCTACGGCACTGTAAACTCGCGCATTCACGTTTGGCGTATCCAGCGCATCCTGATTGAGCACTGGAATAATCTGTACCAGCCCACCAATTGAAGACACCACTAGTATCCCGAAAATAAGTAGCCCGATATTTTCTTCGAGCTTCTTATGTAATGACAGACCACTCATGCGTTCACTCCGTAGGCGGGATCAACGGCGGGGACTTGTACCTTGACCGCCTGCCTGCCCTTTAAAGTCATGAACAGGTTGTAAGCCATTAAGACTGTGCCTGTTAGAAAGATCAGTCCCGCTACCAGGCGTAACAGGTAGAAAGGCGTCATGCTGGACATGATGTCCTTGAAACTGAAACTCAACTCACCTATTTCATCGATGCTGAGCCATAACAGACCCTGGGAAACGCCCGCGCCCCACATCGCCACGATGTAGAGCATGGTGCCCGCCAGGGCCATCCAAAAATGTATATTAGCCAGACGAACACTGTGCAAATCGGCACCCACAAGTCGTGGCACCAGAAAGTAGAAAGTGCCATAGGTAATCATCGCGTTCCAGCCGAGGGCACCAGAGTGCACATGGCCGATGGTCCAGTCGGTGAAATGACTGACCACATTCACGCTCCGAATCGCCATCATCGGACCCTCAAAGGTTGCCAAGCCATAAAATGCCAGTGACAAGACGATAAACTTTAGTGCCGGGTCGGTCTTAAGTTTCTCCCACGCCGTGCTCACTGTCATGATGCCATTGATCATTGTGGCCCAGGATGGCACTAATAAAATTACACTCATTATCACCCCGAGTGATTGCACCCATTCGGGAATAGCGCTGTAGTGCAAGTGATGAGGCCCGGCCCAGATATAGCTGTAAACAAAGGCCCAGAAGGCAACTACTGAAAGACGGTAACTCCAAATCGGACGCCCTGCCTGTTTGGGCAGAAAATAGTACATCATGCCGAGGAAGCCACCGGTTAATAAAAATCCTACCGCATTGTGTCCATACCACCATTGAACTACTGCATCCTGCGCACCGGCATACAGTGAATAGGATTTCATCGGACTAACAGGTATCGCCAAATTATTGACGATGTGCAACATCGCGACAACGATAATCAGTGCGCCATAGAACCAGTTTGAAATATAGATTTGTTTTATTTTGCGCGTGGCTATAGTGCCGAAAAATACAATGCCAAAACAAATCCAGATCACAGCAATCAAAATATCGAATGGCCACTCCAGTTCCGCATATTCTTTTGCGCTCGTCATACCCGCTAACAGAGACAAGCCTCCGCTCAGCACCAAAAGTTGCCAGGCGTAACAACAGAACCAGGCGAGCCTGGGTGCAAATAGAGGCACATGGGAGGTGCGCTGCACACTATAGAAGGCGGTTGCCATCAATGCCGAGACACCAAAGCCAAACACGATGCCATTGGTATGCAAGGGTCGCAAGCGACCAAAAGAAAGCCAGAACTGGCCAAAATCGATAGTAGGCCAGATTAGCTCGGCGGATATGTACACACCAACCGTCATCGCCAGAACAGCCCAGATAACAGAAAACTGAACCAGCCGAATAACAACGTTATCGTGGTAGGTATTGTTGCTTACTTCATTCATTTAGCTACTCTCTAAACCTACTTTCTAAACCTATTTTCCAAATCTATTTTCCAAACCTATTTTCCAAACCTACACGCCCAATAACGGTCCCACGCCCAAGGTCCAAAGCATTACGCTAAGACCCAATAAGCTTACTATCGCGACTAAAAGCCAACCCACCAGAGACGATGCCATTAATATGCCTCTCTCCGGCGGCGTTTCCAACGCTATGGGTATCCCCTTATAAAGAAGATACATACTCCATATCACGGTAGGTATTAAGATCAATATGTTAATGAAGACATCTGGATACAACTGGGCAGCACTGGCAACGGCCAGGGGTTCACCCACGATGGTAATTAATGCCAAATGTCTCCCAAAGGAAGTACTTGCCCCATAGGTCGAAGCCATCCAGCGGCTGATAACTGTCGTGCTTAACAGCCCAAATAATAAGACACAGAAATAGGCAATACTCACTACAAGGAGAACGTCTATTGGCAATCTTAACGGCTCGGCCGCCCCCAATCGCCAGCCAAAATTTGAAGCTCCGATTAAGGAAAATACCGGTGGCAACAGCAATAGGAAAATAGAGTAGCGAAACATTATGTTCAACGGTGCCGGGTCTAGCTTTGATAATTCTTCAAAGGCAGCGGTGGGCTGATAAAGCGAATTAAACAGCAGAAAGGAATTGGCACGATCAGTCATAACTTGCTTGTCCGAAAATCTCTATTGGCGAATCCTGGTTTCCGTCTATTCAAACGGGTTCTCGTGTTTTCAGACCGGTTTTCATCTATTCAAACGAGTTTTCGTCTTTTTAGACCGGTTTTCATCTTTTCAAAACGGTTTTCATCTTTTCAAAACGGTTTTCATCTTTTCAAACCGATTTTCATCTTTTCAAAATAGTAAGGGAGTTTAGGTAGATCTGCAATGAATACAGGATCGAGCCAACTTCCTCGAACATAAATCCGCGCTACTCAGGGTAATTGTAGACAAGCTTGGTTGAGGACGTTTGATCTGCCTCAAGGAGTAGCTCAGCAACTGAGCAGGCTGGCCCAAATTATCTGCAACAGCACAGGGAAATGGCAAAGGGGTTGCTGTCAGCTTCCGCCGGGAAGGAGGCGTGGCCAACAATTTCGCCGTTCGAGTGGCTGATATCATCGACCAGGCCGTGTATTGAATAGCTCTATCGACCCGTTCGGACAGAAAAGTTAAATGAGCCTTGATACGTCGAGAGATCATCGCCAACCACTGTGCTCCAGCTCACGGTGTAGTCGCCGTCGGTGACTGCTGGCTCGAATATCTCCATCATCAAATCATCTGCTCCCATGGTATGCATGCCACGCATACGATACTCACCTGCCGGGCCCGTTAATGCAACGCGGCTGCGAGATACGTCTGGCAAGGCATCATAAAGCAGTCTTAGAGTACGCGGCGATCGCGTCAGGACGCTATCCGCAGCAGGCTCCGATCGTAATAGGGGGGAATACTCTCGATTAACTGCGCAGCCTGCCAATAAGGGGGCAGCAAGAATTACAACTAAACTGGCTAGAATTCGTCTGTTCAATAACATGGCTTAGAGTTTCCCTGGCTGAAATAGTGTATGCAAATGTGTGCAATAACGCGGCTAAAAAAATAGGATGACTAAAAACTAGCGATAAGCCAAGCATGGTAGTGGTAACCCGAAGCAGTGACAATTCTATCGCTCGGGCGAGCATAAGCACAATATGACAGGGCACTATGGAACCAGGATGCAGGTTTTTGGAAGAGGGTGCTAGCTGCTTTGATCTGTAAGACAAATCGATTTAGTTTGGCTAAGGCGAACTTTAAAATTAGTGCTCGTCTCGCTGTTGTTTAAGCTGGGAAAGTTCCCTGGCGAATTGATCAAGTTTCATCCTGATTTCATCTTCCTTCTGTTTCTTCAGATAAAGGTGATCGCTGTCTGACGAAGCCTCTTGAATAGATTCATTCATCGGTTCTTGTCTTGCTGCTTGAGCGAGTTTATTCATTCCTTATGACTCCAACCCTTTTGCCAAAATGAAATTCCCACATCCGATAACGAAATTTTCCAAGCTTGCTGTGCGTGTTCTGCTATCTGGCGTTAAATGTTTCATCTGAATCAGCCTTAAGTCGAAGCGAAAACTACTCCGCTTTTTCTGTTAGCAGATTTTTTTTAGCCATTCTTGCGCTGAAAAATCAATAACTTAGCAACTTCTATGGAGCGCAACATATAGTGTAAATCGGCCAAAGTCAAACAATATCTAGTGCTTTCAGTTGATCTGCCCGGCCTGATTCAGCTCCATTATTAAGTGGTATATCAGCCCCCTCCCATTGTGTCAGTGCATATGCAGCCAAATAAATCCTGCTATATCTGACACTTAGCGATAATCATTAAGAATATAAATTAAATAAACAAAGGACACCCAATTAAATAAATAATTTTAAAAAAACTATTGTTCGGATTTAAAACGCTTGCTTAGTGGTTTTCCGCCAACACGAGTCGATGACATCAATCACCTTATGGCGCAAAAGTGCCGGGGATTATCGAATCCTGCTTGGGAATAGACGGAGACAAAATTGAAGGGGATGTGAAGGACAAATAAGATGATGATAATTTGCTTCGGTTTGCTAAATACTCAACTAAGTACCATACAGCAATCTAGAGGAATGGATGCCTCTTATCCATTTATGGGGATGTTTGAAACTCACTCCGGCCTTGATTCTGCTTTCATGAAAGTGAATGAGCGCCGCTTCCGCTCCGGCCGCAATGGAATAATGACGGTGAAAAGCGCTGACACTTCTCAGCCAAGCATCAGCGGTAATGCCCAGTATCTGCAATACCGTGTGCTTCTTATCGAGTGAATCAACTCGCCGGCTAGTCGCTGAATCGCTTAGCTGAAGTGCGCTACAGGTAGATTGCAACAATTCGAAGTAGGCTTGTTGGGTAATAGGTAATGGGGCTTCCGACAAGCCCTCCAGTTCAGCCATTGATCTCAGCCGGGCTTGCGTAACTGTAGATTTACGCTCGCCAAGCAGATGTCTAATGCTGCGCCGGGACAATAAACGCTGCTGACGATAGCTCCGATTCTTCACTTTCCTGGCATGCTGAATCAATCGCTCCTGAATTGAAGTAAAGTCGCTGCTCTCCAGAGATTCGCTGATCCCCGCCCGGATTGGGTTCAGATCAACATAAGCCATACAGGTAACCAGCGCCTTTTCATCAAGCAACGCCTGGCTCTTGAAGCGTCCTTCCCAAAAGCGACCACTGCATTCGTCTTCCCTGTTTGCTTGTCGGGCGATTGACTCGTTGATGCAACGCATAAACCAGCTGATATCCGCGAGTCGCTCGCGCCAAAGCTCTACATTCTGCCGCAGTAGTTTTTGTGCCGCTGTTGTCGACTTATTTCTCTGCAGTGTCTCAACAAGTGCCGCGTTGCGAGGAAAGAGGTCCGTCCAACGTTTTATCACTTCCGCATCATCCCAGGAATCTGCCTGTTGCTGATTTACATAAAGCACCAGATGATAGTGATTACTCATAATCGCATAGGCACAAATATCGATGGAGAACTGCGCGGACAATTGTTTGATCCGGGTAACAAGCCATTGCTTTCGATGATCAAAATTCTTGCCAGATACAGCGTCGTCGCCGCACAAATAGGCGCGACGTACACAGCGAGAAATGCAGTGGTAGTAAGGCGTATCTTGTATCGATACTTGTTGATATCTGGCTCGAGTCACTGGTCTATCTTCAGTCTAAAATCACGGCCATTGGAGCCGCGATAAAATTGAGGCGGATGCCGAGTTTAGAGGGTTTGTAGTACTATGCAAGGCATAAGTAAAAAATTAAAAAGTGCCACTGACACAGACCCGGAAACAGACAGGAAATTCGAAGCAACTAAATGAGAATCGGCATAGATCTTGGCGGCACAAAAATTGAAGGCATTCTATTGTCTGATGACGGGATTGTTGTAGAAAATATCCGTGTAGATACGCCCGCTAACGAATACTCCAATACCGTGGAAACACTCAGTCAATTAGTTGAATCCCTGCAGCAGAATTCTGAGTCAAAATATCCGGTAGGAATTGGGACTCCTGGCGCCTTATCTTCTATTGACGAGACAATGAAAAACTGCAACTCCGTTCAGCTCAATGGGAAAGCTTTGAAACGGAATATTGAGGATCGTCTTGGGTATGGAGTTCGACTGGAGAATGACGCGAATTGCTTCGCCCTTTCAGAGGCCTGTTACGGCTCTGGCAGAGATGCGCTCACTGTATTCGGAGTTATTATCGGAACAGGAACCGGCGGCGGTCTGGTTATCAATAAACGATTACACACCGGGCCCAATCGCATCGCCGGCGAGTGGGGGCACAACTCAATGCCAAGTTCGGTTCGAGAACTGATCGATGCTGACCGCCGTTGCTATTGCGGACGAATAAACTGTATTGAAACTGTTCTGTCTGGTCGCGGTCTTAGACAAAGCCATCAGGAAAGCACAGGCAATGCTCTGCAGGCCATAGAGATAGCGAGACTGGCAGAAGAAGGTAGCCAAACCGCGAAGGAATCTATTCAGCTTTATTGCCAACAACTTGCTCGCTGTCTGGCGACTGTGGTGAATATCATCGATCCGGATATGATCGTACTGGGGGGCGGCCTTTCAAATATCGGTGAACTCTATTCCCAAGTTCGAAGCCTGATGAAAGAGTCTGTGTTCACCGACAATATGCTGACCCAATTGTCAGCACCTCGTTTCGGCGATGCCAGCGGCGCCAGAGGAGCCGCTTGTCTATGGCCTCTGGAATGAATCTCTACAAATCTTGATAGCCATAGCACTCAATCGCACAGCTATTAATAACCCGGATCTTAATAACCTGGGTCTTAATAACCCGGGTCTTAATAACCCGGGGCTTAATAAAGTAAGAACCTAGTCGTTAAAAGGGTGCCGAAGAATAATTGTCTCTTCACGATCCGGCCCGGTTGAAATGATATCGACCGGCACTTCGACGGTTTTTTCAATGTACTGAATGTAGTCTCTCGCATTCTTCGGCAGATCATCGAGGCTCTTCGCCCCTACAGTGGACTCTTGCCATCCTGGCAGTTCTGCATAGACAGGCTCAAGGTTATTGTAACTATTCGCATCCATTAAACTCGTGGACGTGTTGTCGCCTACGCCTTTGTAACCCGTACACACCTTGATTGAATCAAGACCATCGAGCACATCCAGCTTTGTCAGACAAATCCCCGAGACGCTATTGATACGCATAGCGAGTTTCACGGCAGCCGCATCAAACCAGCCACAACGTCGGTCACGTCCGGTAGTTGCTCCCTTTTCGTGTCCGACAGAAGCCAAATGCGCACCTACTTCATCAAACAACTCCGTTGGAAAGGGACCTGAGCCGACACGCGTCGTATAGGCTTTGGTGATTCCTAACACGTAATCGAGATACAGGGGTCCAAAGCCACTTCCTGTTGCTGTACCGCCTGCCGTGGTGTTAGAGGAAGTGACGAAAGGGTAGGTGCCGTGATCAATATCCAGCAAAGAACCCTGTGCTCCTTCAAATAGTATATTGTCACCGGCCTTACGATGACTGTGAAGAATATCGATCGTATCAGCCAGCATAGGCTTAACTTGCTCTGCGAGGCCGAGGCAATGATCCTTGGTTGCCTGAAAATCAATTTCTTCAAGCTGATAATAATTTTTAAGCAGGAAATTATGATATTCAAGTAGCTCGGCAAGTCTGATGCTGAACTGCTCTTCATTCAACGTATCTGCCAACCTGATGCCGCGTCTGGCAACTTTATCTTCATAGGCGGGGCCGATTCCTCGACCGGTAGTCCCTAATTTATTATGCCCCTGTCGGCTTTCTCTAGCCTGATCCAAAGCGACATGAGAAGGCAGGATTAGTGGGCAAGCGCCACTGATGCGTAATTGCTCACGAACAGAATAACCACGCTGTTCAAGCCCGGCAATTTCTTCCAGCAAGGCTTCGAGACTAAGTACAACACCATTTCCGATGACACAAATTACCGTGCCGCGCAAAATCCCCGAAGGCAATAAATGAAGGACGGTTTTCTCGCCATCGATAACCAAGGTATGACCCGCATTGTGACCCCCTTGAAAGCGCACCACTACGGAAACCTGATCAGTCAGCAGGTCAACTATTTTGCCCTTGCCCTCATCACCCCATTGGGTACCCAAAATAACTACAGATTTTGCCATCGTCCTCTACTCAATAATCAAACAAACATAAATTCAAAAATCTAACCAAACCCTACTTAAGGCTCTCTACTTGCCACTTCCCACCGCGATTCACCAACTGACGATCACAGTTTAAATCTTGCTGATCTTGTGAATTTAATTCACCCTCAATCAGGTTGATAATCACGACTTCACCTTCGGCTCGTAGCGCTGTGACCGCTGCCCGTAGCTCAGCATCATTTAATCCAGGTGCGATTATCGCTGATTTTTGCTGAAAAGTTTTACTACTCAGCCTAGCAATGGTTTTCAAATCACTATCAAACCCCGACGCGGGTCGGGCGCGACCAAAAACTTCACCAATGTGATCGTAGCGACCACCCTTGGCTACTGCGCGCCCATAATTTGAGGTATAGGCGGCGAATACAATACCTGTATGGTATTCGTAGCCGCGTAATTCACAGAGGTCATAACATAGCTGAATATTTGGGTATCTGATTTTTACCCCATCTACAATATCGAGCAACTCTTGCAATTCACTTTTTACACTCGCTGGCGCGCTTGAAAAAACTTCAACCGCCTCCTGCAAGGTGGCATCCCCACCGCTTAGTCTGGCAAGTCGCTTCAACATCGTACCAAGAGTGTCATCCGTCACTGCCAAATTTAGTACGGTATCAATTTCATCATAGGCTTTACGCTGCACCGCTTCGAACAAAGCCGCTTCAGTTTCGGCATCGATATTCGCCGCCTGAACCAGCGTTCTGAAAATGCCAACATGACCAAGCACTATATAAATATCGTCGATGCTGGCGGCCAGCAAGGTCTCATACATCAAACAAATTAATTCGATGTCGCATTCGACACCCGCGTGACCATACAGCTCTGCCCCGATTCGAAACGGCACGCGAGATGTTAGCAGCCCCCGCGGTTTCGTGTGCAGAACACTGTCGGCATAACAGAGACGTACAGGCCCCTGGCGATTCAGGCAGTGGGCATCAATACGCGCAGCCTGCGGGGTAATATCGGCGCGGATACCCATCATACGGCCACTGAGCTGATCGGTGATCTTAAAGGTGTGTAGATCAAGATCATGAGACGAGCCAACGAGAAGGGAGTCCAGGAATTCAATGAGCGGTGTAATAACTAACTGGTAGCCCCAGGATTCATAAAGGTCCAGTAGTTGGCGACGCAAAGATTCCAACTTGCTTGCTTCAAGTGGAAGTATTTCTTCGACACCATCAGGCAGTAACCAACGTTTTGCAGAAGTCATGTCAATTCAGCTTTAGTAGGTAGTAAGTTCTTTACTAGTAGTTTCAGTTATCGTTATGCTTAAAAATTCTTAATTAACTCTGTATCTTAATTAACTCTGTATCTTAATTAACTATATAGAGCAGCGTGGTTCCGACTAGCATGCTACCCAATCCGATCATGCGCATGGTATTGTCGTCAATCTGATCCAGCATTAACAACATTTTTCGCCATCTGCCCGGATTTACGAAGGGGATAATACCTTCGATTACCAGCATCAAACAAAATGCTACACTCAGATCGTGCCACATAGTATCGCTTCTATGATGTACAGTTTCCTTTTCGCCTCACTTGATCAATCGCAAGTGAACACCAAACTCAAGCGCCCAAAAAAGCAAACCTGAATCGTGTAAAAACGACTCAGGCCTGCATCGGTTATGCCTATTGAGAGATTCTCGTCAGATCGTTCGTTCACAGTCGTTATAGAAACTACTGCGAAATTCCATTTTTCAAATATTTGAAATAGTCACTCTTTGGATCAAGCAATAAAACATCTCCTTTCGAACTAAAAGCTTCTCGGTAGGAGTTCAAACTTCGGGTAAATGCAAAGAATTCAGGATCCTTATTATATGCCTCCGCATATATCCCTGTCGCCGCAGCATCGCCTTCACCACGCACTTGCTCGGCATCACGATAGGCTTCAGCTTCATAAATTACCGCTCGACGATTAGCATCGGCGCGTATACCAATCGCCAATTCTTCACCACGAGATCTATGATCCTGAGCTTCTTCATTGCGTTGAGCAATCATTCTTTGGTAGACCGAAGAGCGGACATCGTCTGGCAGATCGATACGCTTTACCCGCACATCGATTACCTCAATGCCGATATCTGCCGCAGTATCTTCATTCAATTCATTTTTGAGACTTTCCATCAATTGATCCCGCTCTCCGGCGACAACTTCCTGCAGGGTTCTGTTGCCTATCTGATCACGCAAACCATCGTTAATACGTGCGGCCAACAAACTACCTGCCGCCGCGACGTTTCCGCGCGTTGAAACATAAAACTGTCCAACGTCAATGATGCGCCATTTAGCATAGGAGTCTACCTCGAGGAATTTCTGCTCGAGAGTCAAAAAACGCTGCGGTGTGGAATCTTCAGTCTGTATTCGTGCATCGAAAATACGAACCGTATTAACCCAGGGAATCTTTACATGCAGGCCAGGTTCGATGTCATTGTTTACCAACTCACCAAATCGCAACATCACCGCTCGTTCGGTTTCCCTAATTACAAATAGAGAATTGCCGGCGACAATAATCAGTAAAAACAATATTCCAACTGCTATAAAATTTTTCATTAGCGAGTTCCTCGACCTGTGGCAGGTAGGCGTGAGCGATCTATGCTATTCGCGCCGGCAGGCGCTGGCAAAAACGGAGCCAGCTGATCTGCAAGCGTTCTTAAATCCTGGGTAGTGCCGGTGTTAAGCCCATCAACGGAGGATGCATTCGACTTAAGAATTTGATCAAGAGGCACGTATAACATATTGTTACCCCCCTCAACATCAACCATAATTTTACTACTGGCCGTCAGTACGTCTTCGATTGAATCTATATAAAGGCGCTGGCGAGTCACTTCCGGAGCCTTCGTATACTCGACAAGTAATTGCTCGAAACGAGAGGCATCACCAGTTGCGTTAGCGATAACTTCTTCCCGGTAAGCATTTGCCTGTTCGATACGGGCCTGCGCTTCACCCCGAGCCTCAGGAATAATTTGATTCGCATAGGCCTGCGCTTCATTTTGCGCCCTTTCTTCATCTTCTCTGGCTCTAATAACGTCATCAAATGCAGGTCGAACCGCATCGGGTGGCTGAGCATCCACGACACTGACCTGATTCACAAATATCCCTGTTTGGTATATATCCATGTAGTCCTGCAATCTCTGCTCTACATTATCTGCGACCAGTGCCCGGCCCGTGGTCAGAATCCGGTTCATATCGTTGCCGCCAACTTCGTGCCGTATGGCTGATTCCGCCGCGTTGTCGAGACTAAGCTCCGGGTCTTGAACGGCAATAATATAATTGACTGGATCTTGAATAATATATTGAACGATAACTTCAATGTCGATGATGTTCTCATCATTTGTCAACATCGCTCTATTCTGGTAGGTTTTTTCATTCAATTGAGAAATATTAACCAGGCTCACTTCGTCGACTATGGGTGGATTCCAGTGCAATCCAGGCTGAACAATCGCATCCTGCACCTTGCCGAATCGCAAAACTACGCCTCGCTCCGCTTCATCAACGATATAGAAACCGGTGAATCCCCAAACCACCGCGACGACGGCTATCAGGCCAGCGATCAAACCACCCGACAGACCCCCACCAGAAGAAGAACCAGTAGAACTGGAACTGCCACCAGAACCACCGCCGAAAAGGCTATTGAGTTTCTTGCTCAGGTTTTTAATGACTTCATCGATATCCGGCGGGCCTTTATCGCCGCCTTTACGGCCACCACCCCAGGGATCGTTGCCATCGCCATTGCCATTGTTTCCAGGTTCGTTCCAAGCCATTGGTTTCTCCATAGCTTTTTAAAAGACACAGAAGGTCGATTTTAGCTAATAATTGTTCATTTACACAGCTATTTGAGAAGTCTTGCGCCGATCTTTCCTTTCTCAAACAATTGTGGCGTTCTCATCCAGTGAACTCTCGCCTACTGACTGCGTATAGTTAAGTATCTCAGCGCCTTCCTGCTGAATGATGCGATCCAGATCCTGTCGCGGCAACTTTACCCGTAACTCGTAAAAGCCCTGTTCATCGATGTGCTCCTCTTCGATGAACCCTTTCTCATACAGTTGACTTCGGAGTCGTGCCTGTCCTGGCGAGACTCTTAATGTCTCCTGGGCCATATCGCCCGCCAGCATTTCACTCACGGCGGCATGCAACAACTCCAGGCCAGCCCCGGTTTTGGCCGAAATCCATACTTTCTTCGGGCGCCCCTTCTCGTCGCGCTGAATTCGAGGCTCGCAATCCGCTATCAAATCAATCTTGTTAAATACCAGCAGTTGAGGAATCGATTGGGCACCAATTTCAGCGAGCACCTTATTGACCTCTGAAATGAATTCCGGATGCAATTCATGGGCGGCGTCTACAACATGCAATAATAAACTCGCCTGGGCAGTCTCTTCGAGGGTAGCACGAAACGCCTCCACTAACTGATGCGGCAAATGACTAATAAATCCCACGGTGTCTGCCAGTATGGCCGGACCGTAGTTAGGCAAGTTAATTCGTCTCAGGGTTGAGTCGAGCGTGGCAAATAATTGATCGGCGGTATAGGCATCAGCCTGCGTAAGCTTATTAAATAATGATGATTTCCCCGCGTTGGTGTAGCCAACCAGCGAGATTGTGGCCACCTCCGCGCGACTGCGGGACCTGCGACCTTGATCGCGCTGTCCTCTTACTTTTTTCAGCCCCTTGTTTATCGTCTTGATGCGCTGCGCGATCAATCGCTGATCGATTTCCAGCTGCTTCTCACCCGCGCCGCGCAAGCCAATACCCCCCTTTTGCCGATCCAGGTGAGTCCAACCACGCTTCAAGCGAGTCCTCATATGTTGTAGCTGTGCCAGTTCTACTTGTAGCTTGCCCTCATGGCTACGGGCACGCTGGCCGAAAATATCGAGAATTAGACCGGTGCGGTCCAGAACGCGACATTTCAGTTCACTTTCAAGATTGCGTTCCTGACTGGGGGACAGCGCATGATTAAACAAAACCAGCTCGGCCTTATGTGAATGGACAGCCGCCTTGATTTCCTCGAGCTTGCCCGAGCCAATGAAATGGCTGGGAGAAGGATGTCGCCTAGAGCCGGTGATATAAGCCACCGGCAACGCTCCCGCGGAGAGAGCTAATTCTTCGAATTCAGCTGGGTCTCCTCGTTCATATTCCGATTCAAGCGTAATATGAACGAGAATTGAAACTTCACCAGAATCAGGTCGCTCAAAAAACAATCAGTAACCTCACTACTATCGGGCCTAAACAGTATTGCCAGGCTCACTTACTACATCATCATCATCTTCAGCTGCATCGCCGTCGCCGTCGCCTGAGCCGCTCATTGGAACCTTCACCATACGCGCAGGCACCACCGTTGAGATAGCATGCTTATAGACCATCTGACTCACGGCGTTTTTCAATAGAATAACAAACTGATCAAATGACTCGATCTGCCCTTGTAATTTAATTCCACTCACCAGATAAATAGACACTGGAATGCGCTCCTTGCGAAGCACGTTCAGGAAAGGGTCTTGTAGTGTATGTCCTTTCGACATTATTTTTCTCCTTATAATCCACAATGCGAACCACCCACCGACTCAAGAAAACGAATCAGCTGACTAATTTATAATTCTTCAAACATCTCAGTAAACTTTTGATCTCTACACACTTCTATATAGAGATGGAATGCACGTATTTCAAGACGCTGTCTGTGGATTGAGCCGATGAATCACTCAAACTATGCAGATTTTGCCAGCTACGAAGCCAGGTTAGTTGGCGCTTTGCCAATTGTCTGGTTGCAATAATACTCTTTTCTATCATGCCGTCATAGTCCAATTCACCCTCAATATATTGCCAAACCTGCCTGTATCCTACTGATTTAATTGAAGGTAATAGAGAATTCAAATCTTTCCTCGAATACAGCATTTCCACTTCGGCAAGTAATCCATCCCGTAACATCTGTTTAAAGCGCTGTTCAATCTGGCGATGCAACACGCTGCGATCCTCTGGCTGGATCGCAAAAAAATGTAAATTAAACGGCTGTTCAAGCTTCAGATCTGTCTGACCCTCACTGTGCATTGCGGTCATAGTCTTGCCCGAAACCCGAAATACCTCCAATGCCCGCTGCAAACGCTGCGGATCGTTGGGGTGAATTCGAGCGGCCGAAGCGGGGTCGACTCGCGCTAGCTGTTGATGGACCGCCTCCCAGCCCTCTCGCTCGGCAAGTTTTTCAATTTCGGCGCGAATCGCGGAATCGGCATGGGGCATATCGGCTAAACCGTCACGCAGTACCCGGAAGTACAACATTGTCCCTCCAACCAATAGGGGTGTGTCGCCCTGAGCCAGCACCTCCTTTATCTCGGCGATAGCATCGTCTCTGAATTCAGCGGCGGAATAGGCGTCAGCCGGATCGGCTATATCGATTAAGCGGTGCGGGGCTATATCCAGAATTTCCGCTGTCGGCTTGCCGGTTCCGATATTCATACCCCGGTAAACCTGCGCTGAATCCACGCTGATAATCTGGAAGGGATGGCGCTGGGCAAGCTCAACCGCGAGTGCCGTTTTTCCTGAAGCGGTAGGGCCCATTAAACAAATTACGTCTGGTTTGATATCGATGGTAGTCACGCTATGTATAGTCACGCTATGTAATTCGAATCAGTGAAAGAAGGAACAGGGCAAACAAGGTTAAAAATACCCCGCCTACTGACCACGAAGAAAGAGTTTATCAAGTTCATCAAGACTCTGATAAACCCAGGTAGGCCTGCCGTGGTTACATTGACCACTACGCTCGGTCGTTTCCATGTCACGCAGCAAAGCATTCATTTCCGGAATTGTTAATTGCCGATTAGCCCTCACCGAACCATGGCATGCCATAGTCGAAAGCAACTCATCTTGATGAGCCTGAATCCGATCACTACTGCCGTATTCCAACACATCGGACAATACATCGCGCACCAACTGCTCAATATTGGCATTACGAAGAATCGATGGTACCTGGCGAACTATTATTGATTCGGCAGCTGCACGCTCCAGCTCGATCCCAATGCTTAGCAGAACTTGTTGCTGAGATTCCGCACAGTCTGCCTCTGACTGACTCACCGCAATTGATAATGGCACAAGCAGGGGCTGCATTTTTAATTCTTCGTTCTGGCAAGCGGTCTTCATTCGCTCATAAGTAATACGTTCGTGAGCGGCATGCATATCAACAATAATTAGCCCCTCCTTGTTCTGCGCCAAAATATAAATTCGATGCAACTGAGCGATGGCATAACCCAGAGGAGGCACATCGACATCGTCGGCGGTCAGTTTTGCGAATGCCGCCATTTGTTGCTGAATTGCCGCGGCATCGGGACGGTAAGCTCGGGGGTTTCCGACATAGCCCTGATGCGCTGACTCAACCAGAGACAGGCTGCTTTGCTGATGCAAATAATTAACGTTTGAATCATCAGGTTCGATGCCGAAACCCATAGATGGTTTGTGTTGGCCATCGGCATGAGATAGAAATTGATCAGAGGGCGTAACGCTGGCTAAGGCTTTGTGTAAGGAGCTGAACAAAAAGTCATGCACTAGACGAGAATCGCGGAAGCGCACTTCGTGCTTGGTAGGATGCACATTGACATCAACCGCCGCCGGTGACAACTCGAGATACAAGACATAAGCGGGATGCCGCCCATGAAACAATACATCACGATAGGCTTGCTTCACGGCATGGGCAACCAACTTGTCGCGGATGATTCGCCCATTCACATAAAAATATTGCAGGTCTGCCTGACTACGAGAAAAAGTCGGGAGACTGACCCATCCCCATAATTTCAGACCCGGCCCTTCCATCTCCACGAAGACGGAATTTTCAACGAAAGCCGGACCACAAACTAATCCAACTCGCCGTTGTTTTTCCTGATCGGTGTTGGCGGCGAGTAATTTATGGATGGAGCGTTGATTGTGTTGCAGCGAAAACTGCACATCGAAACGACTAAGCGCAATTCGTTTTACAATTTCATCGATACGGCCGAACTCTGTTTTCTCGGTTTTAAGAAACTTTTTCCGGGCCGGAGTGTTGAAAAATAAATCGCGCACTTCCACTGTAGTGCCCTGCCCATGTGCGGCAGGGGAAACACTGGCCTGCATATCCTGTCCCTCAACCGCGACTTTCCAGCCATTACCGGCTTCCTCATCTGCCGCCCTGGAAATCATCTCTAATCTGGATACCGAGCTGATGCTGGCCAATGCCTCTCCTCGAAAACCCAGGCTTTGAATGTTTTCCAGATCTTCAAGGTCGGTAATTTTGCTGGTGGCATGGCGACTCAACGCCAACTGCAAATCCTGCTTGTGGATGCCCACGCCATTATCCTTCACCTTCAGCAGCTTGATTCCACCCTGTTCAATCTCGATTTCGAGTCGGGTAGCATCGGCGTCGAGACTATTCTCCAGCAATTCCTTGATTACAGAAGCGGGTCGTTCGACAACTTCGCCGGCAGCAATCTGATTGGCAAGGCGTTGACTGAGGAGATTAATACGAGTCATGAATGAAAAGTTTGCGTTGAAGCTAAGCCAGGGTTGGAATGGAGCCAGTATTGTAGCACCAACGTCAGGCATAAACTCACCACGGCGGCTGCCGATTAACCGGGTTCGTTTTCTGTCAGGAGGTGGGGATTTTGAGCACCTGGCCGACCCTGATGCGGTCACCAGAGAGATTATTCGCCTGGCGCAAACTGGCGAGGCTGATCCGATATTGTTGCGCAATTTCTGACAGAGTCTCACCTCTGCGTATCGTGTGTTGCTCTTCCGGCGCAGATATACCGCTTGAGATCGTTAACAGCTGACCCACACGAATGGTGTTTGAGGACAATCTGTTACTGGACTTCAATTCAGCCAGAGTAATGCCAAATCGCTGCGCTATTTCCGAGAGGCTATCGCCGCGTTTCACCGTATAAGAGTTCGGCACTATGCCGTTGTCTTTTTGCCAGGCTAATAGCGTGCCTTGCGGTGGCGCGTCGTAAAAATAGTTCGCCACGCCCCGGGCGATTGCCCCCGCCATTTTTTGTTGAAAAGCCGGACTGTTCAAACGCCGCGCTTCTTCTGGGTTGGTAAGATAACCCGTCTCAATCAGCATAGACGGAATATCGGGAGATTTTAAAACTTCCAGAGAAGCTTGCTGCACCTTATCTTTACGCAGGCGGGTAATGCCATCCAGAGACTCCAATACCCGAGTGCCGGCGATCAGGCTCTGCTCCATACTCCAGGCCATTTGCAGGGATACCAGGGTTAGTGCCACATCGTCATCCCATGATCTCAGGCTAATATCAGCCCCCACTCCACCGAGCAGGTCTGCTCCATTTTCTTTTTGTGCGACCCGACCTGCATTTTCTCGATCCGCACGATCTCCGGACAACGCATACAGAGTCAGGCCGCGGGCCTTATCGTTGCGGTACCAGTCGGTATGAATAGCGATGAATAGGTCTGCTCGATTGTCACGGGCAATTTCTGAACGCCGCTGCAACTCGACGTAATAGTCGCCATTACGAATCATTATCGGCGTATAACCCGGCATCGCAGCGATCTGATCAAACAGGGCTTGCGACATCGGCAGGGTGACATTTTTTTCCTTTAAGCGACCATCATAGCCAATACCGCCAGGATCTTCGCCACCATGCCCGGCGGAAATTGCCACGACTATATTGCGTTTTTCTTCACTGCGCCGGGGTTCCAAGCGCGGAGTAGACGCGACAGAATTATTCCCTGCTGACCTGTTCGCTGGCAATTGATCGAACAGGTCAATCACCAAACGGTTGCCTAATTCACTATTGGGCGGCAGCGTGAAACTCTTCGGCTCGACGGTGGCGGCAAGATCGATAACCATCCGTAGCGTATCGTCATCGCGGATAGCACTGCGCAAGCCAATAATTGGGCTATCATCAAAATTTAGCTGGGAAAGATCACCCCGCAATGAAGATTTGGCAATATCAATCACCACTCTGTCCGGATTGGCCAGAGTGAACAGCTCATAGCCGACGCTCTCGCTCAGATCAAAAACCAGACGGGTATGGTCGGGCGCGCGCCATACGCGAACTTCTTCGATATTGGCCGCTAAAGCTGTATTCGCAGCCAGCGTCCATGGCAAGGCCACAAATAATGTGGCTATTGCGGAATATTTTGATATTTTCTCAAACTTCATAGCTAATTCTGTACGGCGTAGTTCACGTTATCTATAACAGCGGCCTTAAGGCCATAATCTTTTGGCTATTGTTGCACCTTTATCCGTCAGACTTTGACACTTCAACAGCCTCCCTGTTCCTGCAGACTCGATTTCGATCTTCAAATCCGCCGCCGGTACTATCCCGGCCCCGTTTTCTGCCCACTCGATAAGGCATAAATTGGCTCTGTTAAAATAGTCATCGGCACCAAGATATTCCACTTCTTCCGGGTCCAGCAATCGATACAAATCGAAGTGGTAGATACAGCAACGCTCGAATTCGTAGGGCTCGACGATTGTATAGGTGGGACTTTTCACCGCCCCTCGATAACCATAGCCACGCATTAAGCCCCTGGTCAAAGTGGTTTTCCCCGCGCCTAAATCACCCTGCAAATGAATAATGCCACCAATAGTCGGAACTCCAATTCCTTCAATCAGTTCGGTCGGCACGTTTTCGGGATCGAAAAATGTAGCCCGGGCAAGCGCCGCTCCAAACCGAAGTGTGGCGGCTTCATCTTCGAGCTGTATTTGATATTCAGACGTCATGGCGCACAGTATAACGGCAAACGATAGGAAGTTAATTAGACAGGCCACGATAGAATCCTGTTTGCTCTTTCAGTGCAACGCGCCGAAAGAAGACAAAGGATTACCAATACGCCGAGAGCCCTCTGGTAGTGCCAGTGAATTAGGTAGTGCCCGTGAATTGAACAGAAATCAAATAGAGGGATTAACCAGTTGGCGGATATAAGGCAGCAGGTCAGTAGCAACCATGCCGCGTTGACCGTTGGCCTGCATCGACAGGTCGGCCGCCTCACCGTGGATGCAGACGGCACAGCAAAGGCTTTGCTGTAATGGATGGCCTTGCGCCACAAAACTGGCGACGATGCCGCTCAATACGTCTCCCATTCCAGCGCTAGCCATGCCGGCATTGCCTTCACTGCTTAGATACACATGCTGCGGCTGTTGCTCCGACGCACAGATCAGACTGCCACTGCCCTTTAATAGACAGACACCGCCCCAGGTCGCACCGAGCTTACGCACGGCCGCAAATCGATCTTGCTGAATATCTGCAATCGAGCAATCCAGAAGCGCGGCCGCTTCACCCGGGTGCGGAGTAAGTATCCAGTTATCCCTTTTTACACCGGTGCCCTGCTGATTTTTCTCTGCCAAAAGATGCAGCGCATCGGCATCGATAATCAATGGGGTATCTCTGGCGACCTGCGCGCCTAATGCAGACTGCATGAGTTGGCGAGCCCAGGGGCCACGCCCAAGCCCCGGTCCAATAACAATAGCCGTAGCCTTCGCAATCAAGCTCTCAAGCTGAGGATTCTCATCTTCAGTGCCCAACACCATGACTTCGGGTCTTCTGGCTAATATTGCAGGTCGATGTGATGATCGGGTGATGACACTGACCAGACCGGCGCCACTGCGCAGTGCCGCTTCCGCCGCCATTATTGCCGCGCCGGCGAAGCTGTAGTCGCCACCGATGACCAGCACATGCCCATGACTGCCCTTATGGGATGACCCTACTCTGGGAAGCAGGTAGCGGGAGGCATAGTTAATATCAATTCGGGTGGCGGCTGGCAGGGGAGCAGAATCAAGCGTAAACAGGTCGTCAGGAACATCAAGGTCGTGATAAATCAACTCGCCAATAAAATCTCGCCCCTGATTGGTTAACAGTCCTTGTTTCATTCCGATAAACGTAACGGTTAGATCCGCGACTACGGCAGCGCCAAGGGCTTGACCAGTATCCGCATGCAAGCCAGAAGGGATATCTATCGCCAGTACGGGAGAACTGCCCGCGTTGATGTGGTCGATCGCGGCTTTATAGTCCCCTTCGACTTGCCGATCCAGCCCGGTCCCGAGGAGTGAATCCACCACCACGGCATGGGCATGGTCGGTCGCGCGGGTCAGATCAAAATCGGCAAAGGCGATCATCTCCACCTTGACTTGCTGCGCCCATTGCCAGGCTTGCTGTGCATCGCCTTTAAGTTTCTGCGGGTCAGCCACTTGAATGACCTGCGCGCCAATGCCCATCTCGCGAGCAAGTCCGGCAACGATATAGCCATCACCCGCATTATTGCCAGAGCCAGCAAATACTTGCAGGTGACGAGTCTGGGGCCACTTTTCCAACAGCGCATTGAGGGCGACAGCGGCGGCGGTTCGCATCAAGCTGAATCCGGAAAACCCAAATTCCTCAATGGCAAGCTGATCGAGCTTTCGAACCTGTTCTGCCCGATAGAGATTGCGCGGAAGCCTGGTAGCAAAGTCGGTCATAATGAATTACTCAAGGGCACCTCTGAACAAACTTTACTTATCGAATTTATTAATCAGTCGACGCACCAGACGCAGTGCCACATCCAGTTCATCGATTGGAATGTCTTCGGTGTTCTCTACAGCCCAGGGATCCTGAACTTCGCGTAAGGCGTTGTAGGCGCTCTTACCTTCTTCGGTCAATGTAACCAACACCGAGCGTTTGTGCTGGGGATTCCTTTGATAGGATAGCAAGCCATCGGACACCATAACATCGGTGATTCTCTGCACTGCCTGCCGCGATTGACCCAACACTCTGGCAATACCCGGCACAGTCAGACCGGCATTGGATAAGGCAATTACACCGATGACCTTCCAGCGGGCACTGGTTAAGCCCAATTTTTCGGTCATGGCATCGCCTTCGGCAATCAGCAAGCCATTCAGTCGAAAAACCGACAGCACCAGATCGAGAAACAACATACGTTTTGGTGAGTGCACTCTATTACTACCCTCTTCTTGTGATCCCGAACTATTCTGTTAAGCCAGTTCTCTATCCTCTGTCCCCAGTTTATGCCAGCATGTTGTCATTTGACTATAAATTAGTCGATACAGTCAATCGATCTGGATTAAAACTTTCCCGTGGCGAACTACGACTTGAACAATAGCAGGTCATTTTTGGTAGAGTTCAGTCTGCGCCTCACCTTGCGAAGAGAGAAAATATCTACTTCCTTTAGAAACACACGAGCAAAAGGACAACAGCATGAAAAAAATTCTAACAGCGGGATTGTTAGCCGCTTCGATCACCCTGTTCACCCCGCTCGCCGTGGCGCAGGCTCAACTGTCGGGCACCCCGGATGAACTGCGCGGTTTCCTGTTTCCTCAAGCCAATACGGTAAGTATCAACGGCGAAGGAGAGCTAACAGCCTACAAGGACCTCGCCAAGATTAGCCTGCTCGTGACTACGGATGAACCCAGCCTCGAGCAGGCAATGGCTGTTAATCAGGCGCTAAGACTCGATTTGATCGAGGAGTTTACGGCGGCTGGCATTGCTGGCAGTGATATCAACAATTCCAAATTTTCCAGCTCACCACAGTTTGGTCTGTTCGGAGGTAAACCCAATAGTTTTGAAGTCACGGCCCGCATGGAAGTTTCGGTAAGCCGCGAAGAGCATTTGCAGCTGCTCGCCGCCGCCGCCGATGGCAACAAGGAAGTTGAGTTCGAACAGATTCAGTTCGAACACAGCCAGGAGGAAGAATTTGAAGCGCAGGTAAGAGAGCTGGCGCTGCAAGATGTAATGCAGCAGAAAGCCTACTACGAGAATAATCTTGATCTACAATTAAAGGCGGTTAATTTTTTCCATGGCGGAATCCGCCAGATGTCTCGCGCCATGCCGATGGCGGCTGTTAGCCAGGAGATGGCGGTAGATAGCGTGAACGCGCGAGGGCCTTTGGCACTGAGCAGCGCACCGGCAGCGGCTGTTGCTCCAACTTTCGATGAAGTAGAATACCAAACGTCAATTACAGTGGTATTCGAAATCATCGATGAGAATTAACTGTCTAGCCCTTGCTACTGTATTGGCCTGCTTGCCTTTGGCCTCTGCCTCGATGGTTGCCGAAGCGGCTACTGCCGATGGCATTCGGGATGCCAATCGTCTTCTGCGCGTTACCAATGTCGGCAAGCAATTCGATTCGATGGCCCAGCAACAAACAGGTAACATAATAAGAACCTATAGCCTCATCGTCAGTACCTCGACCGACACTTTCTTACCCGCGCAAATAAAGCAGTCTATCGCCGCCTGCTATGCCGAAGCGTATGCCTGGCAAAAGTTTGAAGCGGGTATAGCAAAAATACTGGCGGATAATTTTAGCCAGAAAGAGATGCGGCTATTAATCGACTTCTATCGTAATCGCAGTCTGCCGCCGGTGGAAATTCAAAGTTTTAAGAATGCAATCGCCAAGGGCGGGCTGATTCAGAAAATCAGTGCCCAATACATCTTTGCCAACAGTGATGGCTGTGTAGAGCGAGATGCCAGGCTGATTCTCGACTATCTGAGCCGCAGTAAGCCGCGCGGCTCAAGCCTCGCCACCGAATAGATGGCGCTATAAAATTCCCGTCATAAAACCCAATGGCAAACCAATTCCCTGACATTAGGGCGGCGACTACGCAATCTGCTTATTCATTATCCCAGTCAGTGGCAGTTCTGTTCTATAGACCACCTGCTTGAGAGTAAAACTTGATTGAATATTGGCCACGCCTTTAATACGCGTCAGTTTGTCGGCGAGGAAGCGTTGATAGCTGTCCAGATCCGGGGCGACAACACGCAGGGTATAATCGAAATTGCCGGTCATCAAATAACACTCCAGCACTTCTTCATATTCAGCCACCTTGGTCTCAAACTCCATCAAGCTATCGCGTTCCTGACTGTGCAGCGAAACATTGACGATGATACTAATGGGCAGGCCCACGGCCTTCGCATCTACCAGGGCTACATACTGTTTCACGATACCTGCATTCTCCAGCGCCTTGACTCGGCGCAGACAGGGAGAGGGAGAGAGACCGACGGCATCGGCCAAATCTGAATTAGAGATACGGCCACTGTTTTGCAGGTAATGCAGAATTTTATAATCTGTCCTGTCCAATTCAATCTCTGGCATATTATGTCTCGTTTTAATGATTTTTGAATCTATACTGCCAATGTATAGCGCATAGTTAGCAGAATAAGCAATCTAATTTCCAGAGACATGAGTATAATCGAGAGACTATCTGGCGGGCATAATTATGCCGCCTATGCGTCGAATCATCTCGGCATGAGAGTCAGAGCAGGCAAGAGAGTATGCAAGAAAGTGCCTAAAGAAGCGGCTAAGACGGCCACCATCGATGTCAGCATCGAAACCGACAAACAGGAATGGCGTGCGGCCCTGCAGGATATTTACCAGTGCTTTGGCGAGGAAGGTGTTCGCGCCATTCTCGGTGATTTAAATGACTGGAGCGCCAGCCGAAAAATTGCCAGTACGGGCGCCGCCTTCAATACCCCCTACCTCAATACTATTGCGTCCACCGAGCAGGCCCCCTATCCCGGTGACGTTGAATTGGAACATCGCATCGAAAACATCCTGCGCTGGAATGCGATGGCTATGGTGTTGCAGGGTCAAGACTCCGGCTCAGGGGTCGGCGGACACATTGCTACCTATGCCTCAGCCGCCACCATGATGGAGGTGGGTTTTAATCACTTCTTTCGAAAAAGCTCGGAGAATTATGGTGGCGATCTTGTCATTCCTCAGCCCCATACATCGCCTGGTGTGTATGCCCGCTCCTGGCTGGAGGGCGTGCTGCCAACAGAGCAATTGCAAAACTACCGAAGAGAACTGCAGGCGGGTGGCGGACTGACTTCCTATCCACATCCACGCTCCATGCCCGAGTATTGGCAGGTGGCTAATGCATCCATGGGCCTATCGACGCCAACCGCAATCTATCAGGCCCGGTTTGCCAAGTACCTGGAGAATCGGGGTCTGAAGCCAAAGCTGGGGGGTAAGGTCTGGTGCTTTATCGGGGATGGTGAAACCGACGAGCCGGAGGTACTGGGCAGCATAAACATTGCGGCAAGAGAGAAACTGGATAATCTGATTTTGGTCGTTAACTGTAACCTGCAAAGACTGGACGGCCCGGTGCGCGGCAACGGCAAGATAATTCAGGAATTGGAGGCTTCCTTTAAAGGTTCAGGTTGGAATGTGATCAAGGTCATCTGGGGTAGCGGCTGGGACAAACTGCTCAGCGAAGACAACAACGGCACTTTGCGCAGGCGTATGGAAGAATGTGTCGATGGAGACTATCAGCGCTATTCTGTTCTGCCCGGCGATCGACAGAGAGAGCATTGGGTTGACGGCAATCCCGAACTGGAAGCCATGATGAATGCCTTGAGTGATGATGAGTTAAACCAGATCAAGCGTGGCGGCCAGGATGTGAGGAAAATTTATGCCGCATTCGATCAGGCCGTTAACAGCGAGGACAAACCCACGGTGGTTCTGGTCAAGACAGTTAAGGGTGATGGCATCATCGGCGCCGAGGGCAGCAATACCGTTCATCAGAAGAAGAACCTCGATGGAGAGCAACGTCTGCTAATTGCCAGAAACTTTGGTATTCCGCTGGATGACGAGGCGATCAGACGAGCCGATTTCTACAAACCGGCGGATGACAGTGCGGAAATTAACTATCTAAAAACCAGACGCCGCGAACTAGGCGGTCCAATTCCAACGCGTGAAAACTCTTGCGTCAAGCTTTCACCACCGGCATTGGAGTCTTTTACTGCACTCATTGATGGAAGCAGTAAGCGTCCGCTATCGACCACCATGGCACTGGTGAGAATTCTTGCGGTATTACTGCGGGATAAAGCACTGAATAAATACATCGTTCCCATAGTGCCGGATGAAGCGCGCACCTTCGGTCTGGAAGCGCTTTTCAAAATTGCCGGTATCTTCTCATTGCAGGGGCAGCACTATACGCCAGTGGATGCAGAAACGCTGACCGCCTATCGGGAAGCGGAAGATGGGCAAATATTACAGGAAGGTATTTGCGAAACTGGCGCCATGGCCTCGTTTCTCGCCGCCGGCACGGCTTACTCGATTCATAGTCTGCCAATGATTCCGTTCTATTTCTTCTATTCTATTTTTGGCTTTCAACGAGTAGGCGACATGATCTGGACCTGCGGTGATATGTTATGCCGCGGCTTTCTCATCGGCGGCACCGCCGGCAGGACAACTTTGAATGGCGAAGGCATTCAACATCAGGACGGACACTCACAAATAATCGCCAGCACCTACCCTAATCTGAAAAGCTATGATCCGGCCTTTGCCTATGAACTGGTCGTTATCATTCGTGACGGCATACGCCGAATGTATGAGGCGCAGGAGAATATTTTTTATTACATCACAGCATACAATGAAAACTATCTGATGCCCGCTCTACCGAAAAAGAAAAATCTGGACCTGGCGATAATTGCTGGCGCCTACTTGTTACAAAATTCAAATTCCGGAACAGCCAGTCTAATTCACCTTTTGGGTAGTGGTTCCATCATGCAGCAAGTGCTGGCGGCGAAAGACAAGCTCGAAACAATGGGGTTTCCGGTTTCAGTATTCAGCGTCACCAGCTACAACGAACTGGTTCGAGAAGCGGACGAGTGTGAACGTTACAATCGACTGCACCCTTTTGCGCCACAGAAGACGCCTTATGTCGAACAACTGTTCGCCAATACCTCGGGCAGCTACGTTGCCGTTACCGACTATATGAAGGCTCTGGCCCACAATATCGCTCCGTGGATGCCGAAGAATTTCACTGCCCTGGGCACAGATGGCTATGGCCTGAGCGAGTCTCGGGCGGAATTGCGACAGTATTTTGAAATCGACGCTGATGCCATTTGTCATGCGGCATTGGTAGGACTCTATAAAGAGAACAAGCTGAGCGCTGCAAGCCTGAAGCAACAATTAAAAAAGCTCAACGTGGACCCCGACAAAGCAAATCCGATGCACCACTAGTGGCCAGATCCCCGACTTGAAAGTCATTTGTTCCCAGGATTACTGAAAGCATCCATTGAGAACCAGGCATCACCGAAAAGCAATTTGCGTGGTGGTAAAGAGGACCCTTTTAACATTGCCCTTTCTACAATCTCCTAATAAGGAAGGGAAATTAGCCGGGGCCCGGCGGGACGAAACCTACCCGAAATCCCCGCATATTGCTTGCAATACCCAAAGAGCTACTCTATCGTTTCGACCTATGAACGGATTAAGTGAATCAATAGCAATTCTAGCCATTTCGCAGCTGATGGTATTAGGCCTGTATTTCCTTATCCATCACAAGGGCAGTCTGGCGCGCTTGATGTCATTGTTCTGCATCTGCTTGATAGCGTATTTGCTAAACCGGGTATTCGCAGATAGCCAGAGCCCTGCCGTAACTTTTCTGCTTAACCGATTCGCGACAATGACTCCTTTGGTGCTGTGGGTAATTGCGTTCAATCTATTCGTAGATAGCGGGCGCATTCACCGTCGCATCTGGCTAGCTATGGTTATTTTTGTAGTGGCGCGAGTTATTGGCATCCCTTTATATGATCCCGCTTCCCCGCGAAGTGAATTTTGGTTTATTGTGGTTTATTTTATTCCGCAATTAATCTTACTAGGATTTTCTATCCACGCCGTCTATCTCGCTATTAAAGGCTATAACCAAGACCTGATGGAACAACGCCGACGCGCGAGATTACTTTTTGTAATCAGCATGGGGATTCTGCTTTCCGTTTTAGTAGGCAATGGTTTCTTTTCCTTTGTTGATCCATTCCTCGATAATTTCCAGCTATTTGACCTGAGTCCAATACCCATCACTGTATTCCCCCTCTATATCTTCCTGATTACGCTGGGGTTTAATCTCACGATATTTCACCTGCGACAGGATACTTTTTTGCTGCCTCCATCCGAGCCGGAGCAGAACAATAATTCGTCACAAGCTATCGATCAATCGAATCGTAATGCAGATCCTGCTGTACTAGCGCAGATAAAAAAACTAATGGAAGAAGACCAGCTCTACAGAAAAATGGGTCTGACCATAACCGAACTTGCCGAGGCTTTATCGATGCAGGAGTACCTGCTTCGCAGGCTAATTAACCAACAGCTTAACTACCGAAACTTTAATCAATTCCTCAATAATTATCGAATCAATGAAGCCTGCAAAAGGTTGAGAGATACTCGCAGTCCCATTTCCACCATCGCACTCGATGTAGGTTATGTCTCACTCTCGTCTTTTAACAAGGCATTTAAGGATAGATACAATATCACGCCTTCAGACTATCGGAATACAGAACGAGTAGACTCTACCAGTTCCAACACCCACGAGCCGATAGATTCATAATCGAAACTTTACTGCCAAGCCATCGGAGTAAGTTGCCACGTGTGATTTTACGTGTCTTGCTGGCGCTCGTCTAAGCCAAATCGGTTAGATTTCCACATAGGTAAAACTTCGATCAAGCCAATGTCCATTGTATTGCTGCAGCCTATTCGTGCTCAACCAACTCGATCCTTACCCCATCCGGTCCTTCGGCGAAGGCAATACGAATGTTGCGGAAAGGGCGAGGCTCCATCGAAAACACCACACCCTTGGCCTTTAGTTCTTCCTCAGCGGTAGTCAGGTCCTGGTACTTCCACCCCAGATGATCAAAGCTTCGACCTTGAGTCGGCGCTACTTCTCCACGCGCCTGGGAAACCAGCAGCCAAATATCGCCATAGTCCAAACCCGGCAACGCACCCTTGAACTGTCCGCGAGTACCGCCAAAATTTTCACCATACCAGTCAAGTGTCGATTCCGGGTCGGGCGAGGAAAGGTGAAGATGATGCATGCCGCGCAACTCGGGATCGTTAATCAACTCAATCTTGGTGCCCCAGGGATCTTCCACGAAGCCAATCTGCATACCCGAGAATTCAATCAAATCACCCAGCTGCGTGCCGCCGTCGGCGACAACATTGGCAACAACTTCAGCCACATTGCTTAGGGAGAAACCAAAATGATCCAGCGCAGAGCCAACCGAACCCTCGCCCGGATCTCGCTCAGAGAAGATAACGGCGATATCACCGTACATCACTCGATCGATGGCGAGGCTGGAGTCCTTGGATCGCAGAAATCTAGCGGCCTCTCCGCCGAAGTGTTTTACATACCAGTTAACCGCCTGCTGAGGGTTATTAGCCGCCAGGTGGATGTGATCGTAAGGGGCGGCAAAGCTTTGCGCGCCAAATAACAGGTAGAATGCTGCCAGTAATGCGTATTTTTTCATGAGCGCCTCTTTGTTATTTTGGTTTTCGCTTAATGGTAGACAAGGCCTGAAAAGCAGACAGCTTGCTCAATGGGTCATGGAATACATCAGGTAATTAATCCCCAGACGATAAGCCGAATTCGCATAACGAGTCGGGTAAGCAGGGTGGTAGGTGTGTTCCCAACCATCGCCCATATCTGAATTCCAGTTGATCAGCACCATAATCCTGCCATCATCATCGAGTATTGCATGGTTGCTGGCGTAATCGATTCCCTGCTCACCCTGTTCGTCGTTGCGATATAAGGCCGGAATCATTTGTGGCCCATCGATGTCATAGTAGACGTGGAATATTTCATGCTCAGGTTTGAGTTCGATTATTTCCCGGTCCGGAAATACCTGAGAAAAGGCAGAATAAAAATTGTCCCATTGCTGCTGCCCCCAAAAATCATCGATTAGCAAGAAGCCACCGCGCTGCAAATATTCACGCAGATTTTCGATTTCAGCAGGGCTGAGAATTATTCCTCCACCCTGACCAACTTCCAGCATATACAAAAAAGGGTAATCGAAAATCTGCTCATCATCGAAACGTAAAACAATGGGCTCGCTCATCACCCGAATGTTAGTCAGACGGGATACGCCACGGAGAAAGTTGATATCTGCATCGGGAAAGTCTATGGCCCAGGGCCCGTAGCCACGGCCGCCGCCGTAATAGGTATTGAATTGAACCCGCACAAAATTGAATTCGCCGGCTTCATCATAGCGTAACTCGAGATCTTCACTTTCTGCCGCGAGGACAAAAGCTGGCAACATGATCAGTGAAACGAAGAGAGAGCGAATCAACGGCATAAAGCATCTTGCGATTAGTTTTAAGAGGGGCAAGTGTGTCTTGATTCCCGCTCTAATTCAAGTGAACTCGGCCTGAGATGGTTCGTCACGGGAGTAAACCGAGCTTCCTGGGGAGAAACCCCAAGCGGACACGCCTTCACGCGCTGCAGCCAATTGTTATTGCTGAAGCGATGCACAATAGTCTTCATCGCTAATTGACGGGGTAAACCAGATAAAGTCATAAGCCTTACGTTCCCCAAATTGTTGCAGGTAAGGCTCTGGACTATTTTCTGATGGATCTACTTCCATGAATGCCAATGAAACAATCTGCTCTCGGCTGGTTTCTGCTTGCTGGGACAATAAATAATTGGGCACGCTCAGATCGTGGCGGATGTGATAATTGCCGGCGATGAGAATACTGAGCCGATCTGCAGCGGCGGGCGGCAGGCTTTGGGCCAGCGAATTATCCCTGGTCTGTTGCACGCGAACCATCGCGGGAAATTGTGATTGCGGCAGTAACCCACAGTGACTTTCGTCAATGTCTTTGTCCAGCTGAGTCATGGCGGCCTGATCGAGGACCGCGGAGATTTCAGCGGACGCAGGCTCTGCATACACCCGCATCATGGTGTCGTCACTGATATTAGCGGCGGCTATAGGTATCCCCGCCTGCTGAACCAAATACAGCATCGGCCCATAGAAAGGCCAATCCCAGCCTTCATCATCCCATTCGAGCGCGCTCTTCAACTCATCAAGATTGGCAATCTGCTGTGTTTGCAACTGCTGTAGTAACGGGGCCTGATCACTGTTCAACATTTCAAAAGCAACATTCGATACCCGTTGTTGCTGAAGAAAATACTCAAGCAGAGTGAGTTGCAGTAGATGATGGTCCGGGTTGTCGTGTTTCTCACCAAGAAGAAGATAACGGGCACTTTCTATTTTTCCCAGAAGCTCCTCTACCCCGATAAATTGATCGAGCTTGCTATCCCATATTCGACCAACCATGGGATGATCGGAGTACAGCGAAGACTCCCAGGCGGCGGGCAATTCTATCTGTGCCTGGGCTGACAGCACGAAACAGAAGGTCGCCAGTGTAATTAAATGCCTAATTGCTGCCACCCATTTTCACCCATTGTTGATAAATTTCATCGCTCCAGAAACTTTGAAAAAAGGCAATCGCTAATAACTTCTCTTCCGGCTGCAGAACACTCGCGAATCCTGGCATATTGCCACCGAAGTCTGCGCCGCCGTTGTCGATCACTTGCAAAAGTACAGATTGTGGATGGTGCCAGGCATGGGCTGAACCATTAAGCGGGGGTGGTGGAAACGACCCATCGTCCAACTTCTGCTTCCAGTCGTCGACTAATCCCTGTGCCTCACTGCCATGACAGCGCGCGCAATTTGCGGCAAAGACTTCCGAACCTGCGGCGAGCTGTGAAGCGTTATACCAACGCGCTCCATCAGCGGCAGCTTCGACTTCGATCTCATCACTACAAGCTGACAGCAATCCTGCCGTGAGCAAGCTTAAGACTAATAGGGGTCGCCCGATCTTCGCTCCCTGTCTCAAGGAGCGATGTGTATTTCGCTTCGCCTTCATTGCACTATTCATCATGCTGTTTCTTCGGATAATCGAAATCAACCAGCGTGGCGCTTCCAAACTGAATGTCCGACCAATTATCGATAGGCAGACTGAGTTCAACCAGACCGCAGGTAGGGATTTTGTCGATGTCGGTGTTAGCCATCTCATTTGCAAAATCGGTTATCGCCGGATTGTGGCCCACCAGCATTGCCGAATCCCAGTCCTCATCGACCAGACTCGCCGCCTTCAGGAACATACTCGCGCCGGCAAAATACAGCTCCGGGTTACTGCTAATTCCATCAGCGGGAAATTTAATCTGCTCTGCCAGTAGTTTGGCGGTTAACTTGGTGCGCACGGCAGGGCTGCAGATAATGCTGCCCAGGGGCTTTTGCCTGTTTAATAGCCTCTCGGCCATCACCGATATATCGTTCAAGCCGCGCTCAGCCAGCGGACGCTCGAAATCCTTAAGATCAGGATCATCCCAGCTGGATTTTGCATGACGAAGCAAATAGAGGGTTTTCATGTAGTACTTATTGTGATCGGCCAACAATAAATGGATATTAGTGATTTAGCCTTACCTGACTTTAATCATATTGCTGCCTTATACCGCAAAATCCGCGCTAACTCCAGAAAACTCTAACCCTTCCGCACGCACTTTTGCTCATTCATCTCCTACACTTGCCGAATAACTGTAGTACAAAACTCTGCATTAACGGAAAGCTAGAAATGAAACCACTAAGCCGCACCTCACTAATTATTTTCCCCATATTAATAAGCACTATGGCGATAGCCCAGGATGATGATGGCATTAAAAGAGAAATCGAATTGGGCGCTCTTGTCACATCCGGCAATACCCAGGAGCGATCGCTGAATTTCGCTGGCGCAGTAATTATTGATCGTGAAAAGTGGGAGTATAATTTTTCACTGGATGGCTTGTACACATCGAGCGACAGCGAAGTTAAGGGTCAGAGATTCTATGGCATCGCCAGCGCCAAGTATGAATTAACCGAAGACAGTTCTATCCTTACCCGATTTTCCCACGAAGATGATCGCTTCAGCGGTTTCGACAGCCAATCAGACTTCACCATTAGCTATGGGCGTGGCTTCTTGCAAAACCGCACCGACATGGGACTCACTGTGAATACAGGACCCGGTGTTCGATGGTCAAGATTAGACAATTCCGTCTTCGAGGAGCCTATATTCAGAGTCGCCGGAGATTATGACTGGACTATTTCCAGTTCTGCGGCATTTAATCAACAGCTCAGTACCGAGGTCGGTACCGATTCCAATATCTACCGCTCAGAAACCGGCATTGAAACCCGGATTCTCGAAAACCTGACGCTCAAGTTTTCATTAAACATCAAACATCAAACAATAGTTCCAGCAGGCCGTGATAAAACCGATACAGAAACCGCTGTTACATTTGTAATGAATTTTTAGCAAATCAGGTCTGCTATTCTTATTAATAAAATCAGGTATTAACAGAGCCAGGTATTAACAAAGTCAGGTATTAACAGAATCAGGTTGCCTATATGACCCCCATAGTACGATTGTATTGGCTAATCAGCCTGTTTTTGATGCCCATGAGTTTTCTCTGGCTGCACAGTAGCACTGGTCGCGAACTTTCCATTCAGGCAGTTCTTGCAGCGCCGGTTCCACTGACGGTATTTCTTTTCTTACTGATGTGGACCCTGGTGGGCGCCCTCGAATTACTCTTCAGTGTTAGTAATCTGCGGCGTAACTATCCTGTGTTAGCGAATATTCGTTATGCACTGGAATTCATTCGGCCGGAAATACAGCAATACTTCATTAAAAATAATGTCGAGGAAAAACCTTTTAGTCGTGAACGGCGAAACCTGATCTATCGACGCGCTAAAGGGGCTAGCGATACCTTGCCATTTGGAACGGAACAGGAAATTCTGCAAGAGGGTTATCGCAGCCTGCTTCACTCGATGAATGTGACGGAGGTGGCTGAAGAACACATACGGGTTATTTTTGGCGGCCCCGCTTGCAAGAAGCCCTATAGTTCCTCGCGGCTTAACGTCTCGGCGTTGAGCTTTGGAGCGCTCAGCTCAAACGCGATTGCCGCCTTGAATAAGGGCGCCGCGATGGGTAACTTTGCTCATAACACTGGCGAAGGCAGCATTAGTCAGTATCATCGCCAGGGCGGCGACATTGTTTGGCAAATTGGCACCGCCTATTTCGGCTGTCGCAACAGCGATGGCTCCTTCAACGATGAGGCCTTTGCCACGCGGGCCGCAGATGAAGCGGTGAAAATGATCGAGA
This sequence comes from Pseudohongiella sp., assembly GCA_013204155.1. GTDB lineage: Bacteria > Pseudomonadota > Gammaproteobacteria > Pseudomonadales > Pseudohongiellaceae > UBA9145. The sequence goes on from JABMOK010000077.1 coordinate 50,930, forward strand.
TTAAACTCTCGCAGGGAGCCAAGCCCTCCCACGGCGGTATTTTACCGGGTGCAAAAGTTACCCAGGAGATAGCGCAAATACGCCTGGTAGAAGTCGGCGAGACCGTCTATTCACCGCCTGTTCATCCCGAATTTAGTACGCCGAAAGGCCTGCTGGAATTTGTCCACAGGCTGCGCAACTTAAGTGGTGGTAAACCGGTGGGTTTCAAGCTTTGCCTCGGCAGGAAAATCGAGTTCATGGCAATAGTCAAAGCCATGCTGGAAACCGAAATCCTGCCCGACTTCATTACCATCGACGGGGCCGAGGGTGGTACCGGTGCAGCCCCGGTTGAATTTTCCAACCGGCTTGGCACACCCTGTCTGGAGGCAACCTACTATATCCATCAGGTGTTAATCGGAGCCGGATTGCGCCAACACATCAAACTGATAAGCGCCGGTCAGACCGCTACCGGTTTTGATATGCTGGAAAAGATCATTGTAGGGGCTGATACCGTCAATGTCGCCAGAGCGATGATGATGGCACTGGGTTGTGTGCAGGCACTTGCCTGCAACACCAACCGTTGTCCAACCGGAGTAGCCACGCAAAATCCATCCAGAGCAAGAGCGATAAACGTAGAGGAAAAATCACATCGGGTGCACAATTACCATCACACCACCACGCAGGCATTTCTTGACCTCTGCGGCGCCATGGGTTTCAGTAATCCCGATGATTTATCCCCCGCCGATCTGCATAGTCGTTGTGAGGGAGGTTCGAAAAATTTTGACCAAATTTATCAACCCCTGATCGAAAGACAATTACACAGCGAATCGATTCCTGAGTATTATCGCGACGACTGGCAAATGGCCTCTGCCGAGCATTTCTAATCTTCTAAGGCTACTCGCTCGCTGCCGCTGAATGCCTGGCAGAATCGCAGACGAATCGTGCCCGCCGCTGGATAGCAATTCACAGGATTGTAGCGCTATACTGCCTTAAGCTCCTTTTAAGCTCCTTTTAAGTGAAAATTTTGTATGCGCCTACTCACATTTTTATTTCTTAATTCCGTATTCATCACCGCGATGTTGATTCCTTCGCCTGGTTTTTCCGATCAAAGCGATAGCCGGCTGGACAATCTATTTTCTCTGCTTAAACAAACGGAAAACCCGGCCACTCTTCGAAATACCGAAAATCAAATCTGGGAAATCTGGCTACAACACCCGAATGCCGATGTTGAACGGCTGATGCTGTTAGCGACTCAGCGGATGAATTCACAGCACTATACCGAAGCCCTTGCTGTCTTCAGTCAGATTATTAAGAGTTTTCCGGACTATGCTGAAGGGTGGAATAAGCGGGCGACGCTACACTATGTGGTCGGCAATCTTGATGCCTCGGTCTCGGATATCGAAAAGACTTTGGAATTGGAACCCCGACATTTCGGCGCCCTGTCCGGACTCGGCATGGTTTACATTCAACGGGAGGAGTTGAGTAAAGCCAAGCAGTCTTTCGAAGAGCTTATCAAGCTACATCCAAACAGCCCAAACGCGCAGCAGAATCTGGAATTTGTTAATGAGCGTTTACGACTTACAATTATCTGAATTGCGACAAAACAATGTCCCGTCCTAAAATACGTTGACGGTTTTATGAATCAGCCAGCTGCTTTCTGCAGCTGGCTTTTTTGTGCACTGCTTCGGGTGTTTGCATACCCAGGCTCAGATGCGGCCTTAACTGATTGTAAGCCTCAATGGATTCTGCCACCAAGCATTTCAGATCTTTAAAGCTCTTGCATCGATAGAGTAAAAACTCTTGCTTTAGGATGCCATTGACCCGCTCTGCCATCGCATTTTGATAACAATCATGTCCATCAGTCATTGATGGCGTGACATTATTGGCCTTTAAGAGCGCTTGATACACCGATGAACAATATTGTGATCCACGATCAGAATGATGAACCAAGGGTTTGTCAGTAACCCTGTTTACTATCGCTTTGAGCATAGCCTGAGACACGTCCGTGGCCTTCATTTCGTAACTCAACTCATGACCCATAATCCGACGTGAATAGGCATCGGTGACTAAGGAAAGGTAATGCACCCCTTCTTCGCTTTCTACATAGGTGATATCGCTGACAAAGGCTTGTTCAGGTCGACTTAGCTTTAACTCTTTCAGTAGATTCGGGTGCTTCCTCATCCAGTGTTTACTGTAGGTGGTCTTGATATAGCTGCGTTTGGGCCGTATCAGCATCTTGTGCTGACGAAGGTATTCAAACAGCCCGTCACGGCCTAGCTTGATCCCGAGTAATTCCAGCTGTGGCTTTAGCAAATAGTGGAGCTTTCGAGTGCCGAGTCGTGGAAGACGCCGTCGAATTTCCTGTACCATACCCTCTACAGGAGACAGTGTTGTTCGTCGCTGCTCCTGGCGTTTTAGCTGCTGATAGACAGCTTGCGGGGTTATTCCAAAGAACCGACAGGCTTTGGCCAGGCTCACTTCGCCTTTGGCTTGAAGCCCTCTGGCCCCTTGGATAAATACTTTTTTCGGATATTTCCCCCATATTCTGTATCAATGATATTAACCATCTCATTGAGTAACAGGTTATGTTGACGCTCGTCCTTTAGCTCTGTCTCGAGTCGTTTGATTATTTGGGCTGGGGTTTCTTTGAGTTTGGCCATAAGCTGATCCCTAGGAGCAGACCAACCTAAAGTACCATATCGGCGTAGCCAAACTAAAACAGTACTCTTGCCTTGAATGCCGTAACAGGATTGCGCTTGAGAATAAGTCACCTCGCCTTGCTCAATCTGTTGAACGACCGATAATTTAAAGGCTAGAGAGTAATCGCGTTGGGTGCGCTTCGTTCTGGTAATCGTGGAGTTTTCCATTAATAAGTCCTCAGTGCGTAAACTTATTTCAGGACGGGACACA
>JABMOK010000078.1 GCA_013204155.1 Pseudohongiella sp.
TATCGCGTAAGCCCGCGTCGATAAATTTGTCTAGAGGGTGTTCAGGGTTTTCGTTGTTGAAAAGCTCAGCAGTCTCGCAAGTATAAGTTACTAATTTGTTGTCTGCGTAATTCGATGGTGATAGAGAGTGCCTGTTGGTGCTCGCATCACCTATAATCAGCTTTTGCTTTAGATGATGTTTTGGGGAATAGAGATGACGACATACCGTGCTCCGTTGCGGGATATACAATTTCTGCTGCGTGATGTATTTCATGCACAGGAACTATTTGCAGGAATGCCAGACACGGCAGAAGTCACTGACGATTTGATTACTGCGATACTGCAAGAAGCGGGCAAGATTGCAGAAGGATTGCTTGCGCCGATTAATCAAAGCGGCGATCGCGAGGGCTGTCACTATGACGATGGAGTGGTCACTACGGCGGCTGGATTCAAGGCCGCCTTTAAGGCTTATGCGGAAGGTGGATGGGTAGGTCTGACTGGAGATACTCATTATGGCGGTCAGGGTATGCCGAAGATGTTGTCTGCTGTGATTGAAGAGATGGCGTTTGCGGCAAACTCGTCTTTCGCCCTGTATGCGATTCTTAATACTGGAGCGACGCTTACCCTGAGCCAGCATGGTAGCGAGCAGTTGAAAGCGCGCTATTTGCCTAAAATGTATGAGGGCAGGTGGGCCGGCACGATGTGTCTCACCGAGCCTCACGCCGGAACCGATCTGGGTATAATCAAGACCAAGGCGATACCGAATGGGGATGATACCTACTGCATTAGTGGCACCAAGATTTTTATTACCGCCGGTGAGCATGATTTAACCGAAAACATTGTGCATCTTGTTCTTGCGAAATTACCCGACGCCCCGGCAGGGCCGCGAGGAATATCCCTATTTCTGGTGCCCAAATTTCTTATCGATGACGCAGGAGAAATAACCTCAGAGTTAAATAATGTGCGATGTGGCTCCATAGAACACAAAATGGGAATTAGAGCCTCGGCCACTTGTGTGATGAATTTTGATTCAGCCAAGGGCTTCCTGGTGGGCGAGTTGAATCAAGGACTGTCCCATATGTTCACTATGATGAACTATGAACGTTTATCCATGGGATTGCAGGGCAACGGTCTGGCGGATAGTTCCTATCAAATCGCTGTCGATTATGCGAAGGAGCGAATTCAGGGAAGAGCGCCCAGAGGGGCGCAGCAGGAGGACCAGGATGCAGATCCCATCTTGGTGCACCCGGATGTGCGCAGGATGTTGTTAACAATGCGCGCGAATATTCTGGCGGGCAGGGCTCTGTCTCTGTATGCGGCCAGCCAGTTGGACAAGACCCGATTTCATCCCGACCCGGCCGCGCGCAAGCAGGCCGAGCAACTCGTGGCACTGCTCATTCCGGTGCAAAAAGCCTATTGTAGCGACCGCGGTTTCGAGGCCTGTGTGCTGGGGCAACAGGTCTTGGGAGGACATGGCTATATAGCAGAGTGGGGGCTGGAACAAAACGTGCGAGATGCCCGCATCGCACAGATATATGAGGGGGCAAATGGGATTCAGGCGCTGGATCTAATGGGTCGCAAGACGGTGCGCAGTAATGGAGAGTTATTGCAGGTCTTGCTGCTTGAAATGGATGAATTTGTGGAGAGTCAGCAGGATGTGGCCGCGATGCAGGTTTATCTACAGGTATTTGAGGAAAGCAAGCGGCGCTTGATCGAAGTTACAGAGAAGGTGATCAGTCGCGCCAGCGACAATCCCGATGAAGTCGGGGCGGCATCCTATGCTTATATGGAGCTAATGGGACTGACGCTTTACTGTTTTATGTGGCAACGTATTTTAGCCGCCTCAATTGCCGCTAAAGACTCAGCCTCGGCCGACATGGATTACTGTGACGGTCTAATTAAAACCGGAGAATTTTTTATAAAGCGCTTGTTGCCGCGGGCCAAGTCACTGGCGGAAGAGATTGCCAATGGCGCAGATTCATTAATGGCAATGACGGAAGAACAGTTTTGATATGTTTTCCAGAACGTTTTGATTTCTATCGATTGACTTCTGCTTACGTCTTCCCGTTATTGAGTTTCGACTAGTGCAGTGGGTTTTTCTAGATAATTCTCTCAACGCTCTCGGAGAACAGGGCTTTGTATCGATCCAGATTTTCGTTCTTCTCGCCAATTAGAATCATATTGCCGTCGCCCATGGGAATCACAATTCCATTAAAGCGGCCATCGCCAATAGCGTATTCCCCGCTTACCGGGCTATTGTTGATTACAATAATGCTTACGGCACCTTGATTGCCTTCCACTAACAGATGGGCGCTTTCGAAGGAGGGCAATATTTCACAGGGCTTTGCTGAGCGAATAGCGACATTGTGCATGGACTCATTACTCGCAAGTTGAGTGCCGGTTTTAGCCATGCTCTCATTCGCCTCAGGCAGGGTGACTATGTCATCAAAAAGGCCGCTATTTATCTCGCTAATTTCTTCAGAATCCTCATAAAGATGGGCCAGAATATCATTGCCGAAGGCCAAATCAGAGGAAGATAACCGGCTATTAAACGGCAGTGAAAAACTCACGCCAAGCGCTAATAGCAGACAGGCCGCCAGTGCGTAATATTGAAAAAAGCTCAGCCTTGTTGAATGGATATTGCTGACCTTGTTACTGCCATTCGCGGTATCGGGTATTGCCAGTAGTTTTTCTTTCAGTCCCCCAGGCACGGCTACACCGCTCACCAGCGAGTCTAGCTCAAGTTCCAGCGCTCGGGTCTGCTCAAGAATTTTCTGATAGGCAGGATTATCGCGCGTGGCATCCAGAGTTTCTCGGTCAAGCTCTTTGGGGCTTGCATAAACCCGTTTGCGAAATTCTATTTCATCCATTTTAAGTCGGCTCTCAGGCATCTGCTTTAGTCAATTTGTTGATGGTTTCATCAACTGTGTTCTTTCTGTTCTTTCTATTCTTTCTATTCTTTCTATTCTTTCTGTTCTTTATGCTATTCTTTCTGTTTTTCCTATCTCTGTTTTCTTTTCGCCCATCAATTATGGGGCTTCGTCGACAAAGTCGCCTGTATCCAGATCAAACTCTTGCTTCAATTTGAGGCGAGCGCGAAACAGGCGTGTCATCACGGTATTGTTGTTCAGGCCCAGAATATCGGCGATCTCCTTGCCGTTGAAGCCGCCAATCACCTGCAATAATAATGGCTCACGATAGTCACTGCCGAGGCGATTAATGGCTTTGTGCAACAGTTCACGATCCATCTGCTTATCGGGCTCGTTGCTATCGCTTTCTACTATAACCTGCCCTTCTATATCGACCAATTCCGGGCGATATCGTTCATACTGCCGGGCATTCTCCCGCCTGAGAATAGTAAATAACCAGGCTTTTGCCGCTTTGTCGCTCTGCAGACTCTCTAAAGACCGCCAGGCACGCAAAAATGTTTCCTGCACCAGATCTTCTGCCATTGGCTTATTCTTGCAAAGCCACAGCGCGTAGCGGTATACGTCCTGATAGAGGCTCGCGACCAGAGATTCGTAGCGTTCCCGCTTGGTATTACCGTGTATGACCGGTGGTTCGCTCATTATTTTTCACATTGGGACAAAAATAAAAAATTCGGAATGCAGGGCAAAAACAAGCCAGAACTCGGCTGCAAAGTGCGCTTGACCCTTCGGGCAGAGAGTGTGCCTAACTTGCCTGCTGGCTTCAAGTATTTTACTCCCATCGCCGACCCTGAAAGCTTGGGTTTAGCTTGAACTACTCTGCCTGTATACTTGCCTCAATTCTAATCAGGTGGATCAAGTCATGGTAAAAGTCGCCATCGCGGGAGCAGCAGGCCGTATGGGCCGTACGCTGGTCGAGGCTATAGCTCGAAGTGAAGCAGAAATATCGGTGACTGTTGCTACGGTGTTGCCTGACGATCCAGCGCTAGGGGTTGATATTGGTTTATTGGCAATGGGCTCGGCAACGGGTGTTGCCACCGTCGCTGAATTGAAGTCTGTGATTGATGATTTCGATGTGCTCATTGATTTTACCTCTCCCGAGGCAACGCTGGCCCATCTTGCCATCTGCCGCGCACACAATAAAGCCATGGTAATAGGCACGACAGGCCTATCAGAGACTCAGCAGCAGACTATTGCCGAGGCGGCTGAGTTTATCCCCATTGTAATTGCGCCCAATATGAGTGTCGGTGTGAATTTGTGTTTTAAATTGCTGGAGCAGGCCGCCAAAATCCTGGGGGATGAGGTGGATATAGAAATCAGCGAAGCACACCATCGTTACAAAAAAGACGCGCCTTCGGGAACGGCCTTGAAAATGGGTGCTGTTATCGCGGAAACTTTGGGCAGAAATCTCGATGACTGCGCCGTCTATGGCAGGCAGGGCGTTAGTGAAGAGCGGGACAGAAAAACCATAGGCTTTACAACGATCAGGGCCGGCGATATTGTTGGTGATCATACAGTCACCTTTGCCGGGCTGGGAGAGCGTATCGAGATCACCCATAAGGCGAGCAGTAGAATGACATTCGCCAGTGGCGCCGTGCGGGCAGCGAATTGGCTCGCAGGGAAAAGCAACGGTTTGTACTCAATGCAAGACGTATTGGGCTTGTGAGCCGCAAAAACTAATTTCCGGGAGATATTCCCTCACTTGGACATAGACAAGACGGGGCATGTATCTATAAAATACTCGCTCAGTATGTTGGATGCTGAAACCTTTGCGAATTAGTAAAAATGCGGAGTGAAGAGATTCTTCATTCTGCTTTTTTTTGCCCGCAATCTTTGCGTTACTTGTGCGATTTACAGAATTAGGAGTGAAAGTGGCTGGATCAGCTGTACTGGCGTTAGAAGATGGGAGTATTTTCCATGGGATTGCAATCGGAGCCCAGGGGAGCTGTAGTGGTGAGGTAGTGTTTAATACTTCCATGACAGGTTATCAGGAAATTCTGACGGATCCCTCCTATGCGCGACAGATCATAACCCTCACCTATCCGCATATAGGCAACACCGGTACCAATGAGGAAGACAACGAGTCTGACAGAGTCTGGGCCTCAGGCCTGGTTATTCGTGATCTGCCCTTGTTGGCAAGTAGCTGGCGCATGCAGCAGACCCTGGAAGAGTTTCTGCAGGAAAGAAACGTCGTCGCAATCGCCGAGATCGATACCCGTCGATTAACGCGTCTGCTCCGGGACAAGGGAGCGCTTAATGGTTGCATACTTTCTGGCGAGGCACTATCCGAATGGGGAGTAGATAAAGCGCTGCAGATAGCGAATGAATTTCCCGGCCTGAAGGGCATGGATCTGGCGCAGGCGGTCAGTATCGAAAAGAGTTATCCATGGCGGGGAAGCGTATGGGATCTGGCATCAGGCTATAAGGCGGAGGGGAGTAATAAATATAAGGTAATCGCCTACGATTTTGGTGCCAAGCGCAATATTCTCCGTATGTTGGTGGCGCGAGGCTGCGAAGTCACCGTGGTTCCAGCTCAAACTCCCGCGGCCGACGTGCTGGCACTGAATCCCGACGGTATTTTCCTGTCAAATGGTCCTGGCGATCCAGAACCTTGCCAATATGCAATCGATGCGATATCCGCGTTCTTGCAACAGGGATTACCCATATTTGGTATCTGTCTGGGCTATCAACTACTGGCTCTGGCCTGTGGTGCTCGCACTATCAAGATGCAACTCGGTCATCACGGGGCGAATCATCCGGTGCAGAATCTGCGCGATGGCAGGGTGTTTATCACCAGTCAAAACCATGGCTTTGCGGTAGATGAAAGCAGCCTTCCAGATAATATCGAGGTCACTCACAAGTCACTCTTCGATGGTTCATTGCAGGGTATTGAGCGAACCGATAAGCCGGCTTTCGGCTTTCAGGGCCATCCGGAGGCGAGCCCAGGCCCTCACGATGTGGCTCCTCTGTTCGATCATTTTATCGAATTAATCGAAGCCCATAAAACGTAAATATTTTTATCAACATTCACCAATAAGCAGAGCGAAGCAGCAGCGCAAATATGCCAAGACGAACAGACATTAATAGCATCTTGATTTTAGGCGCAGGACCCATAGTTATCGGTCAGGCTTGTGAATTTGATTATTCCGGCGCGCAGGCCTGTCAGGCCTTAAAGGAAGAAGGCTTCCGGGTGATTCTTGTTAATTCCAACCCGGCAACAATCATGACCGATCCGTCCATGGCTGATGCAACCTATATTGAGCCGGTTACCTGGCAGATTGTGGAAAAGATCATCGCCAAGGAAAGGCCGGATGCAATCTTGCCTACCATGGGCGGACAAACGGCATTGAATTGCGCCTTGGATCTGAATCGTCATGGTGTTCTGAAAAAATACAATGTTGAGCTCATCGGTGCCACTTGTGACGCTATCGATAAGGCGGAAGATCGAGAGCTGTTCGATCAAGCAATGCAGCGCATCGGTTTGGAAACTCCTCAGCATGGCATGGCGCACAATATTGAACAGGCGCACGAAGCCTTGGACAAAGTTGGGTTTCCTTGCATCATCCGACCTTCATTTACTATGGGAGGAACGGGTGGAGGAATTGCCTACAATAAAGAAGAATTTGATGAGATTTGCATTCGCGGTCTTGAGCTTTCTCCGACCAGTGAATTATTGATTGACGAGTCATTAATAGGCTGGAAAGAATTCGAGTTAGAAGTTGTTAGAGACAAAAATGACAACTGTATTATCGTCTGTTCGATCGAAAATTTCGATGCCATGGGGGTTCATACCGGCGACTCAATAACTGTTGCTCCCGCGCAAACCCTCACCGACAAGGAATATCAGATTCTGCGTAATGCGTCGATTGCGGTGCTCAGAGAAATCGGAGTTGAGACAGGCGGTTCCAATGTGCAGTTCGGTATTAATCCGAAAGATGGCAGATTGGTGATTATTGAAATGAACCCGCGGGTATCGCGCTCTTCCGCGCTCGCATCAAAGGCGACGGGTTTTCCAATAGCGAGAGTCGCCGCGAAGCTGGCTATTGGATTTACTCTCGATGAATTGCGCAATGAAATAACCGGAGGGCTCACCCCGGCTTCTTTCGAGCCGAGTATCGATTACGTAGTGACCAAGATTCCTCGCTTTACCTTCGAAAAATTTCCAGAAGCGAATGATCGCCTTACCACGCAGATGAAATCCGTTGGTGAGGTTATGGCGATAGGCCGTACTTTTCAAGAGTCGATACAGAAAGCGTTGCGCGGACTGGAAGTCGGCATGTGTGGCTTTGATCCAATACTGGATACTAAATTAAGTAATGCCAAAGAAGTTCTAACGCGAGAACTAAGGGAAGTCGGCGCCGAGCGAATCTGGTATATTGCAGATGCGTTTCGCGAAGGCTGGACTGTCGAAACCGTGTATGAACTTACCGGTATAGATCCCTGGTTCCTGGTTCAGATCGAAGACTTGATATTCACTGAGCAGAGCTTGAAAGATAGTGTTTTGGCGGATATTGATAAAGCAGCGATGTTAAAACTCAAGCGCAAAGGCTTTTCTGACAAGCGTCTTGCTCAGGTGCTCAAGCTGGACGAGCTCGAAGTACAACAGGCGCGCCACAAACTGGGTGTTCGTCCGGTTTATAAGCGGGTCGATACCTGCGCCGCCGAATTTGTCTCGGCCACCGCTTATATGTATTCCACCTACGAGGAGGAATGTGAGGCGGCGCCAACGGACCGAGAAAAGATCATGGTGTTGGGCGGCGGTCCAAATCGAATAGGCCAGGGTATTGAATTCGATTATTGTTGCGTCCATGCGGCATTGGCTATGCGAGAAGATGGCTATGAGACCATCATGGTGAATTGCAATCCGGAGACGGTGTCGACGGACTACAATATTTCAGATCGACTCTATTTTGAGCCGCTAACCTTCGAAGATGTCATTGAAATTGCACAGCTGGAAAAACCCAAGGGGGTCATAGTGCAGTTTGGCGGACAGACGCCACTGAACCTGGTCAAGCGACTGGAAGAAGCCGGGGTGCCGGTGATCGGAACCTCTCCAGACGCCATCGATCGTGCCGAAGACCGAGAGCGATTTCAGCAGTTGATTGAAAAACTCAATCTCAAACAACCGCCTAACCGCATAGTCCGGAGCGTCGAAGAAAGTATCGAGGCAGCCAAGGATCTTTCTTTTCCCCTGGTAGTACGCCCTTCCTATGTTCTGGGTGGTCGCGCCATGGAAATTGTCTATAACGAGGAAGAGTTAAATCGTTACATGCATAATGCAGTTAAGGTCTCGAATGACAGCCCGGTGTTGCTCGACTATTTCCTTAATGCCGCCATTGAAATCGATGTCGATCTTGTCTGTGATGGAGAGACGGTGGTACTTGGTGCGATAATGCAGCATATCGAGCAGGCAGGTGTGCACTCCGGTGACTCGGCCTGCTCACTGCCGCCGTATAATCTACCGATGCAGGTGCAGGACGAGATCCGAAAACAGGTTACTAGCCTGGCTTTGGAATTGGGCGTAATTGGTTTGATGAATACCCAGCTTGCCTATCAGGATGGTGAGATTTACATAATCGAAGTTAATCCGCGGGCATCCCGAACCGTGCCCTTTGTTTCCAAATGTATTGGTCGCTCCCTGGCGATGATTGCGGCACGTTGTATGATTGGTACAAAACTTGCGGATCAGGGATTTACCAAAGAGATTATTCCAGTAACCTATGCAGTAAAAGAAGCGGTATTTCCCTTCAATAAATTTCCCGGCGTGGACCCGATACTGGGCCCGGAAATGAAATCCACCGGCGAAGTTATGGGTGTGGGTAAGACCTTCGCTGAGGCCTACGCAAAAGCGCAAATGGGCGCGGGTGTGGTATTCGAAACCGGGGGGAATGCCTTTATTAGCGTAAGAGATGCCGACAAGCCCTTTGTCGCCGAAGTCGCTAAAAAATTGCGCGCATTAGGCTATTCTCTGGTCGCAACCCATGGGACAGCCAGGGTTATTGAAGAGGCAGGACTAGAAGTCACCGGCGTAAACAAAGTTGCCGAAGGTAGACCTCACATTGTAGATATGTTAAAAAATGATGAAATTCAGGTGCTTGTTAATACTACCGAAGGCAAACAAGCTATTGCAGACTCGTCGTTGATCCGGCGCACGGCCCTGCGCCACGATGTATTTTGTACTACCACTATCGCTGGTGCATTAGCGGTATGCGAGGCGCTGAATTTTGGCAACACAATGTCTGTGTGTACGATTCAGGATCTTCACGCCGCGCTGGATCGAGCAAGTAGCTAGTAGCTGCCCGCTCAATTGCGCATCAACCTACAAACTAAATATTGAATCGAAGCGGAACTACTATGGCTAGAGTACCAATGACTGTCGGTGGCGCAGAAAGCTTGCGGGAAGAACTTGCAGAGTTAAAATCTGTGGTTCGTCCCAGAATTATTGCCGCTATTGCAGAAGCAAGAGAACATGGCGATTTAAAAGAGAACGCGGAATATCATGCTGCCCGCGAGCAGCAGAGTTTTTGTGAAGGTCGTATAGGTGAAATTGAAGGCAAGCTGGCAGATTCACAGATTATAGATGTTACCAAGATTGAGGCTACCGGCCGTGTTATTTTTGGCACAACAGTAACGCTGCTTAATATTGGCACCAATAAAAGCGTGACTTACCAGCTTGTCGGCGATGATGAGGCTGATGTGCCCGCGGGCAAAATTTCTGTAAGTTCACCTATCGCTCGCGCCCTCATGGGAAAGAATGAAGGCGATGAGGTTGTGGTTAAGGCGCCGGCGGGTGACATCGAATATGAGATTGAGGAGGTTAGGCATATTTAGCTGACATAGCTTGTTGAGCCTGGTGGTATTCGGCATGCCTGTTTCAGGCAAGACTCAAGGAGACTAATGCTTACCGCTGAAAGTCTTCATGCAGAGAAATTATTCAATCAGGTTTCTTTTTTACATTCGACAGTCGCGGATCTGGTTTCTTTGATCTACGGTACAAGAGCGTGATGTGCCCAATACTCTGAACACACTCCGCCTTAAATTCTGTGCAGATGGCATTCTCAAGAGCTTGCTTTTCTTCCCGGTCTGCGGCGAGGAGCTTTATCTTTATTAGCTCATGATCACGGAGAGCCCGGTCAATTTCAATTTTGATATTTTCCGTAAGGCCTTTTTGAGCGATAGATACAATGGGCTTCAGTGTGTGCCCAATAGCTCTTAACTGTTTCTTGCTAGCGTTGCTTAATGTCATGGTCAGTTTTGCAATGATTGTGAAAGGAAGCGAATTCTAGCTGAAGTGGGCTATTTAATAAACGATCGGTAAAACGCTATCGCCTCTTTGGTGGCAAAACCGACGAATCCGATTACTGTGAACAGGGTGAAAATGGCTCGCTCGAAGACTAGCAAGCAATGGCTGAAAGAGCATTTTGATGATGTCTATGTAAGACAGAGTCAGGAGCGAGGCTATCGATCGCGCGCGAGTTTCAAGCTGCTGGAGATTCAGCAGCAAGATGGGCTTATTCAGCCGGGCATGACCGTGGTGGATCTCGGAGCGGCGCCCGGAGGATGGTCGCAGGTGGCGGCAGAGTTGGTCGGTGATAAGGGACGGGTGATAGCCAGCGATATTTTGCCAATGGATTCGCTGGCGGGAGTGGAATTTTTGCAGGGAGATTTTACCCAGCAGGAGGTCCTGGATCGCTTGCTTGAGAGTCTCCCAGAAAAGGCTGCAGACCTTGTAATCTCTGATATGGCCCCCAATATGAGTGGAATGAAAGACATAGATCAGCCCCGAGTAATGCATCTGGCTGAATTGGCGCTGGACTTGGCAAGGATTGTGCTTAAACCTAAAGGGTGTTTCCTGGTAAAGGTGTTCCACGGAGAGGGCTATGAAGTCCTGCAGCGAGAGTTGCGAAACAGTTTTAGTAGTGTAAAGGTAAGGAAGCCAAAGGCTTCCAGGGCGAGATCCAGTGAAATTTATCTGCTTGCCGCTGGTTTCCGTGGATTAAGCTGAATTTGCGTGCAATATCTTGTGTAAACATTAGAATTGCCGTTAGAGCAGGACCTTTACATAGCCGCAGCTGAGACAAGTTCGGTGCTCTGGTCTGATTCAGAGCTCAAGTCTTAGTTTTAATTCTTTTAACCACTGGGGGATAACTCCTTGAATGACATGGCAAAAAACCTGATTCTCTGGATGATCATCGCCGGTGTGCTGTTGACCGTATTCAGTAATATTAATCAGGAACCTCGCGCAGATACCATCAACTACTCCCAATTTATCCGGGAAGTTAGATCTGGACGCGTTTCCGCGGTCGAACTCGCAGGCATCAATATTGCCGGTGTCCGCAACGATAACACTCAATTTCGCGCCATCATGCCGCTTATCGGTGACGAGCAGCTGCTGCCTGACCTGTTCGAAAATGGTGTCGAAGTTAATGCCGAAGAGCCAGAGCAAAGAAGCATCTGGATTGATCTTTTATTATCGATTTTTCCTATTCTCATCATTGTTGGTCTGTTCTTATTCTTTATGCGGCAAATGCAAGGCGGAGGTGCCGGTGGCAAGGGCGGTCCCATGTCCTTCGGCAAGAGCAAGGCTAAACTGCTTGGTGAAGATCAGATCAAGATTACCTTTGCCGATGTAGCCGGTGTCGACGAAGCGAAAGAAGATGTGCAGGAACTGGTGGAATTTCTTAGAGAGCCGGACAAATTCCAGCGTCTGGGCGGCAAAATTCCTCGTGGCATTCTCATGGTTGGACAGCCGGGTACAGGTAAAACCTTGCTTGCCAAAGCTATTGCCGGAGAGGCCAAGGTGCCTTTTTTCTCAATTTCCGGTTCTGACTTCGTAGAGATGTTTGTAGGGGTTGGAGCCTCCCGTGTTCGGGATATGTTTGATCAAGCGAAGAAACAAGCCCCTTGTATCATTTTTATTGACGTAATTGATGCGGTAGGTCGACACCGTGGCGCCGACTTGGGCGGCGGTCATGATGAGCGAGAACAGACTCTGAATCAGCTGTTAGTAGAAATGGACGGTTTCGAAGTCAATGACGGTGTGATCGTTGTAGCCGCTACCAACCGACCCGATGTATTAGACCCGGCACTTTTGCGCCCGGGTCGTTTCGACCGGCAAGTAGTCGTAGGCCTGCCTGATATTCGAGGCCGTGAACAAATATTGAAAGTACATATGCGTAAAGTGCCTATCGATGACAATGTTAGGGCGAGTCTTATCGCCCGTGGCACTCCCGGTTTTTCCGGTGCAGACCTGGCGAATCTGGTCAATGAATCGGCGCTTTTTGCGGCTAGATCCGGCAAGCGGCTGGTTACCATGGAAGAATTCGAAAAAGCTAAAGACAAGATCATGATGGGCGCCGAGCGCAAATCGATGGTGATGTCGGAGAAGGAAAAACTCAATACCGCCTATCATGAATCCGGGCACGCTATTGTGGGTCGTCTGGTTCCTGAGCATGATCCGGTTTACAAGGTAAGTATTATTCCCCGCGGTCGAGCATTAGGTGTCACCATGTTCTTGCCGGAAGAAGATCGCTATAGCCTGAGCAGGCAAGGCATCTTGAGTCAGATCTGCAGCCTTTACGGCGGTCGAATTGCCGAGGAGATGACTTTGGGAAAAAATGGAGTGACAACCGGCGCCTCGAATGATATCCAGCGAGCCACCGAAATGGCACGCAATATGGTTACCAAGTGGGGCTTGTCAGAAAAACTGGGACCTCTGCTTTATTCTGAGGATGAGGGAGAAGTATTTCTCGGTCGCTCGGCCGCCTCGCAATCGAAATCATTTTCAGCCGATACCGCCATTTCGATTGATGAAGAAGTACGCAAGATTATCGATGAGTGCTACGGCAAGGCGAAAGATATTCTGCAAGCCAACAGAAATATTCTCGATATGATGAAAGACGCGCTAATGGAATACGAAACCATTGATGCGGATCAGATCGAGGACATCATGAAGGGTAATAAGCCGAGGCCGCCAGCCGACTGGTCGGATGCTGATGGCGGTAATTCGGGTGCCAACAAAAAAGTGGAGAGAGAAAAGCCCGATAACTCGAGCAAGATCGGCGGCCCTGCCGGCGAGCATTAGTCTCTCTCTGCCACAACCCCTACAAGTCAGACGTTTGTGACCCTAACCCTTACAGCTGGAGACCGACAGATTGATCTGTCGTCTCCTGCATGTATGGGCGTTATTAACGTCACGCCTGATTCTTTTTCCGACGGTTCTCAGTTGCAATTGCGAGGCAGTAGCCTGTTTCAGGTTGATATTGATAAGGCGCTTGCAAAAGCTGAGTGCATGGTTCGAGAGGGTGCTGCATTCATTGACGTCGGGGGTGAATCGACCCGACCCGGCGCTGATCTTGTGTCGTTGCAAGAAGAACTGGACAGAGTGATTCCGCTTGTCGAAGCTATTCGAGAAAATCTTGATGTGTGTATTTCTATCGACACCAGCTCCCCGCAAGTAATGAGCGAAGCGATTAAGGCAGGCGCAGAATTAATCAACGACATTCGTGCGCTTTCCCATCCTCAGGCAATTGCAGTTGTTAAGCAGAGTAATGTGGCTGTGTGTCTGATGCATATGCAGGGTAAGCCGAGCAGTATGCAGGAATCGATTTCCTATGAGAATGTTGTGGAAGAAGTATTTACCTTCTTAAGCGACAGGGTTCAGTTCTGTCGGCAGCAAGGTATTGATAAGCAGCGATTGATAGTTGATCCCGGATTCGGCTTTGGAAAAACTGTGGCGCACAATTATCAGCTGTTAAAGAACTTGTCTCGTTTTTCGGCACTGCACTTGCCTGTGTTAGTGGGACTATCCCGTAAATCCATGATAGGCGCGGTCATAGACCGGCCAGTTGAGCAACGTCTGGCGGGATCGATTGCCGCCACCAGCTATGCTCTTTTGGGCGGTGCGCGAATTATCCGAACACACGATGTAGCTGCCACCATCGATGCAATTAGAGTAAACTCAGCCTTTTCCCGCGTCTAAACGAGCATTGTATGGCGATTAAAACAAAACAGTTCTTTGGCACCGATGGAATCAGGGGAACGGTGGGCACGCCGCCTATTACCCCTGACTTCATGCTGAAGCTGGGCTGGGCTGCAGGGAAAGTGTTTGCCAAAGAAGGCGGCGGGCGTAACAAGATTTTAATAGGCAAAGACACCAGGATATCCGGCTATATGTTTGAAGCCGCCTTGGAGGCAGGAGTAACGGCTGCCGGCGTTGATATTAATCTATTGGGTCCAATGCCAACTCCGGCCATAGCTTACCTGACACGCACCTTGCGAGCCCAGGCTGGCATTGTGATCAGCGCATCACACAATTCATTTGAAGATAACGGCATCAAATTTTTTTCCAGTGAAGGAACCAAATTACCTGATGAGATTGAATTTGCCATTGAAGAGCAGCTCGCAAAAAATGTGTCAACAGTCGCACCGCAGTTATTAGGTAAAGCATCTCGAATTACCGATGCGGCCGGCAGATACATCGAATTTTGCAAGAGCACGGTTGAGTCCAATCTCAATTTTAATGGATTAAAAATAGTAGTTGATTGCGCTCATGGCTCTACTTATCACATTGCGCCGAGTGTTTTTACGGAGCTAGGCGCAACTGTGGTTGCTATAGGGGTTTCTCCAAATGGGTTGAACATCAATGCGCAGCGCGGTTCAACTTCTCCGCAGCAGCTGGCAGAAACTGTACTGGCCGAACAGGCAGATATTGGTATTGCCTTCGATGGTGATGGCGACCGTGTGATTATGGTTGATCATCTAGGCAATATTGTAGATGGGGATGAAATTCTGTATGTGATTGCGAGAGAGCGAAGTCGCTTGAATGTTGATTTTGGCGGCGTTGTTGGAACTGCGATGAGTAACCTTGGTCTGGAACTGGCATTGGACGCATTGGATATCGCTTTCGTACGCAGCGCTGTTGGCGACCGCTATGTCATGCAGGAGCTGTTACAGCGCGGTTGGGCTTTAGGCGGCGAATCCTCAGGGCATATTATCTGTCTGGATAAAACCAGCACTGGCGACGGCATTATCTCGGCCCTGCAAACACTGGCAGCAATTGTAAACAGCGGTCAGCCGCTTGCGGAGATAACCCGCAAAATGAGCAAACTGCCGCAGACGATGATTAATGTCCGGATCACAGATTCGGTGGATATTAGCGCTAACAAGAAGGTTCAATCAGCCGTTTCCGATATTGAGTCCAAATTAGGGAAAAATGGCAGAGTGTTGCTACGATCTTCGGGTACAGAGCCCGTAGTGCGGGTAATGGTTGAAGGTGAAGATATAGATGAAGTAGCGATGCTGGCTCTGGAACTGTCCGAGCTAGTGACGAGTGAGGTTGGCAGCGATAGGTAAAGCCGGATCTGCGTGTTGCAAGACCCTTATATCTTGGGTAGTATTGGCGCCCGTTTTAGTGGGGCTGTTTTATCCGTGTACCTGCACCTCTGAATTTAGTTGCGCAGGGTTGTATAGCGAAGGTTTGGTTAAGCATGCGTCGAAAACTGATTGTCGGAAACTGGAAAATGCATGGCAGCAAGAACCAGGTCAGGCAACTATTGCTGGATATTGAGGCCGGTACTGCGCAATTGTCTCAAGTCCTTGCCCGGACGGTTGAAATTGGCGTTTGCCCGTCCTTTTTACATATCGGGCTAGCGGCGGAAACTCTGGTCAGTAAGATTGTTAAATTAGGTGCGCAGAATGTTTATTGCGAGCCGGAAGGCGCATTTACCGGGGAAATATCGGCCGAAATGCTGGCGGAGTACGGAGTTACTTACGTTTTAGTAGGGCATTCGGAGAGACGCGGGATTTTTGCCGAGTCAGATCAATTGGTTGCGGCAAAGTTTGTAGCGGCGCAGAAGTGTAGTTTGAT
Organism: Pseudohongiella sp.; assembly: GCA_013204155.1. Taxonomy (GTDB): domain Bacteria; phylum Pseudomonadota; class Gammaproteobacteria; order Pseudomonadales; family Pseudohongiellaceae; genus UBA9145. The sequence goes on from JABMOK010000078.1 coordinate 15,775, forward strand.
TCCAATCTTGTGCCTTGGTGAATCGCTCGCGCAACGAGAACAAGGGATAACGGAAGCAACCGTGCTCGCACAACTGGATGCGGTGATCGCATCAGCGGGAATCGCGGCCATGAGCAAAGCGGTAATTGCCTATGAGCCGATTTGGGCGATAGGAACAGGAAAAACGGCGTCTGCGGAGCAGGCGCAACAGGTTCACAAAGTATTGCGTGATCATCTTGCCCAATTGTCGGCGGATGTGGCCGCAGAAGTCAGAATTATTTATGGCGGTAGTGTTAAGGCAAGTAACGCCGCAGAATTGTTTAGTCAGGCCGATATTGATGGTGGTCTGATCGGTGGGGCCTCATTAGAGGCTGAAGAATTCATATCCATTTGTAAAAGTGCGGATTAAAAATCATGCAAACTTTGATTGTAGTAGTTCACGTTATAGTAGCCATCGGGATTGTCGGACTGGTCCTGTTGCAGCAAGGCAAGGGCGCCGATGCGGGGGCCTCATTCGGTGCGGGCGCGTCTCAAACCGTATTTGGATCTTCCGGCAGTGGCAATTTTCTGGTCAGGGCAACGGCCATCCTGGCGACAATATTTTTCGTTACCAGTTTGTCGCTGGCCATCGTTGCCAAGAATCAGTCCAGTCTGGGCAGCCCTAGCGGCTTGCCGGTGGTTAATCAGGGCATCCTGCAGGACGCCCCGGCGAGAGCCGCGTCGGATGTGCCGCAGCTGGACGAGGCTCCAGTGCTTAATACCAGCCAGGATGATGTGCCTGCTCTGCCGGGTGCGACAAACTAATTGAATTTTACGAATTGCCGAAGTGGTGAAATTGGTAGACACGCTATCTTGAGGGGGTAGTGACCTATGGTCGTGCCGGTTCAAGTCCGGCCTTCGGCACCATATCTAATGAATCAGATTATTTCCTTGATCTGAGAGCTGGCCGCGGGAAGAGTGAAAAATCCCGCGAAAGCCGCGTAAAACCTTGACCTAAGCCCCATCTAGTCCTTATAATTCGCTCCCCTGTGAAATCGGAGTCTATTATTTTTAGGATAGATTTAGTTCATTAGAATCAAGGGGTTACGGTTTGCTGGCAATTTTGCGTCGGATAAGCCAGAAATCGAATTATTGATTTTGTTGCGGGGATACCCAAGCTGAAAGTGGCTTCGGAGTCTCCATAGACGAAAAGATTGGAATATAGCTCTGAAGCGAAGTGCCTCGGAGCCAGCCAGAAATCGAA
>JABMOK010000079.1 GCA_013204155.1 Pseudohongiella sp.
AACCTGCAACCCCCGGCTTAGAAGGCCGGTGCTCTATCCGATTGAGCTACGGGCGCGTTGCGCTGTTTGCCAGCATAGAGGCTAGCTGGAAACGGCGTGTATTTTACACGAAATCGTGTGCCTGACCATGAACAATGAAGCGATGGGGGCAATAGGCCAGTTAAGGGCCTTTCTTTTCGGCTTCGTCAACCACATGATGGGTATGCGGCGTGCCTGAACAGCCGACACCGGTATACAGGCCGGCCATGAACAGGTTCAGGTTCTTACAGACGTTTGCAACTCGGGTCAGTAAGCCTCCTGGTTGTTGCTGCAGGAATTTGGGAGCGTCTGTATTCAAGTCCAGCACAGGGGTTCGCGTGCCGTCGAGAGTTTTGGTCCTTGTTCTGCTCATGTCTACTCCGCATTACCTGAAATTGAGTGTAACAAGACCGGGATTATCCGTAATCAGGCTCAACAACTCAGGAGAGGGGAAATTTGGCGGTAAAGTAGAAATAATGGGGTGACTGACGGGGCTCGAACCCGCGGCCACCGGAGTCACAGTCCAGTGCTCTACCAACTGAGCTACAGTCACCATTGATCGTTTTGAAAGTGTAACCGAGTAGACTCGGTTTGTGCTCTTCTATAACCGCATTTTGCCACAGTTATCCGCTTGATAGCTGCAACAGAAATTGGTCGGGGTAGAGAGATTCGAACTCCCGACATCTTGCTCCCAAAGCAAGCGCGCTACCAGACTGCGCTATACCCCGATATTGGGTCTTACAAACTCAAACAAACATCATTTTTGAGAGGTCGGCATAATACTCACGTCCTCCGAACCAGTCAATGCTTGATTGCGTCTGGTGCTGCTGAAAACCATCGTTAAGTAGGCTTTAGAGCTAATTTCAGTGGCCGCTTCGGGATTGCTGCCGCAGCAAAAAACAACCCTCTAACGCTCAACACGCCAGCCGCTGCCCCCTGCGCCATCCTCGACGACTACCTTCATCTCGGCCAGCTGGTCTCGAATCCTGTCAGCTGTCGCCCAATCTTTATCCCCACGGGCCTGCTCTCTGGCCGCGATAAGCTGATCGACCTTCTGGGCATCCACCTCGGCGGCGACATTGCCACGCAAAAACTCCTCCGGTGGCGACTGCAACAGGCCGAGAATACCGCCCAATTTGACCAGCAAGGCCGCTAATTGGTTCGCGGCGTCCGGGGCCTCGAATTTCTGCCGATTAATCTCTTTGACCATTTCAAACAGCACACTGAAAGCTTCCGGTGTATTGAAATCATCATCCATGGCCGCGTAAAAAGCTTTTTCAAAACGGCTATTGGTCAGTGACTTCGCTCCAGCGGTGTCCAGATCTTTTAACGCATTGTAAAAACGCTCCAGTACACTAATTGACTGTCGCAGACTTTGTTCGGAATAGTTAATCGGGCTTCGATAATGGCTGGCAATCAACAGATGTCGTATCACCTCGGCATCGTAATTCTCCAGGATTTCTCTTACCGTGAAGAAGTTATTCAACGACTTGGACATCTTTTCATTGTCCACCCGCAACGGACCGTTATGCATCCACACATTGGCGAAAGTTTTACCGGTTGCCGCTTCCGACTGAGCAACCTCGTTTTCATGATGTGGAAACAAAAGATCTGAACCACCACCGTGAATATCGAAATTATCCCCCAGACAGCAAGTAGACATCGCTGAACATTCAATGTGCCAGCCCGGTCGACCATAACCCCAGGGCGAATCCCAGCCTACGCCATCATCCGGTGAGGATTTCCACAGTACGAAATCTCTCGGGTCTTTCTTCAGTTCACCCACTTCGATGCGGGCTCCATCCAGCAATTCGTCCATCTTCTTCTTCGAGAGCTTGCCGTAGTCGGGGAAATTCATCACCGAGAAATACACATCACCGTTGCTTACTTTATAGGCCATGTCTTTAGCCAGCAGCCTCTCAATCATCGCTACAATCTCTTCTATATGACTGGTAGCTCTGGGTTCTACATCCGGCGGCAGCACCGAAAGCGCACGCTCATCTTCGTGCATGGCATCAATAAAGCGACGGGTAAGATCTGAAAATAATTCGCCGTTTTCCTTGGCGCGGTTGATAATTTTATCGTCTATGTCGGTAATATTACGCACATAGGTCACATCAAAACCGCTGGCGCGGAGATAGCGAGTAACCACGTCGAATGCGAGCAGCATTCGAGCGTGCCCAAGATGCAGGTAATCATAGGTAGTTATACCACAGACATAGATGCCCACCTTGCCCGCTTCCCGTGGCTTGAACTCTTCCTTCTTGTGAGTGAGACTGTTATAAATTTTAATCACGTGCTACTGCTTACCTTTTACCTGTAGTGCTGACTGTAGTGCTGACTGTAGTGCTGACTGTAGTGCTGACTGTCATGCTGACTGTCGTGCTGACTGTCATTTTGTCAATGACTGATGGGGCAATTCTACTTACGTCTAACCATCATGTTATTGCAAGCCACCACTACCACGAGTCTCGCAGCGTAATGGTTCGGTTGAACACCAAATTTCCGTCCGTAGAATCTATCTCATCAAGACAGAAATAGCCTTCTCTTTCGAATTGATAGCTCTTAACGTCTTGATCCACCGGGCTTAACCCGCCGTGATTGATCGACGGCTCTGCCACGCAATTTTCAATCACCTTGATCGAATCCGGATTCAGACACTGACGATAATCCTCTATATCCCTGCTATCCGGATTTTCGGCATTGAACAGACGGTCGTACAGGCGAACGGTGACGGGTACGCCTTCACTCACCGATACCCAGTGAATTACCCCCTTAACCTTGCGCCCTTCGGGTTTCTTGCCCAAGGTATCCTTATCCATGCTGCAATGAAGCTCAGTGATATTCCCTTGCGCGTCTTCAACCAGTTTGTCGCACTTAATCACGTAAGCGCCTCTCAGCCTCACTTCGCCACCACTGGTTAAACGCTTAAAACCTGGCTCTGGATGTTGTTCAAAATCTGACCTGTCGATAAATATCTCTCGAGTCAGCGGTACGCTTCGCCGCCCCATTTCTTCAATTTTTGGATGGCTCGCCATATCTAAGTGTTCAACATGGCCCTCTTCCATATTTGTAAGCACCACTTTGAGAGGGTTCATAACACACATTACCCGTTCTGCGTGTTTATCCAGATCATCACGAATCGCGTGCTCAAGCATTCCCATATCGACAACACTATCGCTTCGAGACACTCCGACGCTCTCACAAAAATTCCTGATTGAAGCCGCGGTAAAGCCTCGTCGCCGCATTCCAGCGAGGGTCGGCATCCTGGGATCATCCCAGCCATCAACCACCTTGGTCTCAACCATTTCCAGCAGTTTACGCTTGCCCATCATGGTGTAGTTAAGCTTTAACTTGGCGAATTCAGTTTGTTCTGGCAGCACATACACGAAGTCTGAATCGGCAAGGTCACTGGCCGCGCGCAATGAATCCAGCTCTAAATTGTGCAATATCCAGTCGTACAACGGCCGATGGTCTTCAAATTCCAG